>CANIIN010000017.1 GCA_947467405.1 Betaproteobacteria bacterium
CCTGGGGCGAAGCGCACGTCGAGAGCCATCTGCTCGGTCGTTTCAATATCGCCAACCTGCTGGGCGTACTCGCCACCATGCTGGTATCCGGCGTGCCCTTTGATCGTGCCACGGCGGCGATCGCGCAGTTGCAACCGGTGCCGGGGCGCATGCAGCGTATCGGCGGTGGCGATCGACCAATGGCGGTCGTTGATTACGCACACTCGCCGGATGCGCTGGAAAATACTCTCGCCGCTTTGAAGGACGTGACGCGCGCCACCGGCGGACGACTGATCTGCCTGATCGGCTGTGGCGGCGACAGGGATCGCGGCAAGCGGCCCTTGATGGTCGCCGTCGCGGCGCGGCATGCCGACTTCATGGTGCTGACCAGCGACAATCCGCGCAGTGAAGATCCGCAGTCCATCATCGACGACATGCTGGAGGGCGTGAGCGCGGAGCACAATCCGGCCATGCAGGTGGAGCTCGACAGGGCTCGCGCCATCCGGCTGGCGCTGGGCGCCGCCGGTTCCGGCGACGTCGTGCTGCTGGCGGGCAAGGGACACGAGGATTACCAGGAGATCGCCGGCCGTCGCCTGCCGTTTTCCGACGCGCGTGAGGCGCAGGCTGCGCTGGGCGACTGGCCTGCCGGCCTTCCGCGGTGGGAGGCTCAGTCATGATGACCGTGGTCGAAGCGGCCCGCGTCCTTGACGCCCGCATCAGTGCGTCCGACGCGCAGCAGGGTCGTGCAGAACAGCTGCGTTTTCAATCAGTGTCGACCGACAGTCGCAACATCGATCAGGGAGCATTGTTTGTTGCCCTGCGCGGAGATCGCTTCGACGGGCACGCCTTCATCAGTGTGGTCGGGGAGCGCGGTGCCGTGGCGGCCATCGTGGATGAAGCTTCGTTGCACGATCTCGCTGACCAGTCGGGGCTTTCCGTGGTGCTGATCGTGGTGGCGGACACGCGGCGCGCACTCGGACGGCTGGCGGCCTACTGGCGCGGCAAATTCGATATTCCGCTCATTGCCGTGACCGGATCCAACGGCAAGACCACCGTCAAGGAAATGATTGCCGCGATCCTGTGCGTGCACTACGGACTGGAGCACACCCTGTCGACGGCCGGCAATTTCAACAATGACATCGGCCTGCCGCTCACGTTGTTGCGCCTGCGCGAGGGGCACCACTGTGCAGTGGTCGAAATCGGCATGAACCACCCCGGTGAAACGCGCGAACTGGCGGCCATCGCCCGCCCGACGGTCGCGCTCATCAACAATGCGCAGCGAGAGCACCAGGAGTTCATGGCCAGCGTCGAGGAAGTCGCTCGCGAGCACGGTAGCCTGTTCGAATCGCTGACCGGAAATGGTGTGGCCGTGATCAATGCCGATGACGACCATGCGGACTATTGGCGCGGACTCAATGCGGGACGGAGCATTCGTGACTTCGGCGTCGATCATCCGGCAGCTGTTCACGGAACGTATCAATTCAGCGATGTCGGCAGCGAGATCGTCCTGACCGCGCCGGAAGGCAGAACAGGCTTCGAACTGAACGTGGCCGGATTGCACAACGTGCGCAACGCGGTGGCCGCTGGCGCTGCGGCAACCGCCGCCGGCGCCAGTCTGGCGGCCGTGGCCAAGGGGCTGTCGTCATTTTCGGCGGTCAAGGGACGTCTGCAGCGCAAGGCCGGTCGCAGTGGCGCCGTGGTGATAGACGACACCTACAACGCCAATCCGGATTCGGTGCGCGCGGCGATCGATGTGCTGGCGCTGTGCCCGTCGCCCCGGGTACTGGTGCTGGGTGACATGGGTGAAGTCGGCAATGCCGGTCCGGCCTTTCATGCCGAAATCGGAGCGCATGCCAGCGAACGCGGTGTCGATCGGCTGTTGACGCTGGGCGATATGACGAAACATGTCGTGGCTTCATTCGGCGAAGGCGGCGCGCATGCGGCGACCATCGAGGATCTGCTGCAGGCGGTGAAGTCCGAAGACCATCCGGGCACGACCTTTCTGGTCAAGGGATCGCGCTTCATGCGGATGGAACGAGTCGTCGCGGCACTGACCGGGGAGAAAGTCTGATGTTGCTGGCCCTTGCACAATGGCTGTCGCAGGACGCGCGGGTTTTCAACGTGTTCAGCTACCTCACCCTGCGCGCCGTGCTCGCCTGCCTCACCGCACTGGCGATTTCACTGATTACCGGCCCATTCGTCATTCGCAAACTGACCGCCTACAAGATCGGTCAGTCGGTGCGCAGCGACGGTCCGCAGACACACCTGATTAAGGCCGGTACGCCGACCATGGGCGGCGCATTGGTGCTGATCGCGATCCTGATCACCACGTTGTTGTGGTCTGACCTGTCGAACCGGTTCGTGTGGGTGGTGCTGGTCGTGACGTTCGGATTCGGCGCCATCGGCTGGGTGGATGATTACCGCAAGGTCGTTTACCGCAACCCCAAGGGCCTGTCTGCTCGCACAAAGCTGTTCTGGCAATCGTTGATCGGCCTCATCGCCGCCGTGTACCTGGCCTTTGCGGTGCCGGCGCCCACCACGGCCAAGGTATGGGACCTGTTCATGATGTGGGTGAACAGCGGCTTCGAGATGGATCTGCCGAACAAGGCCGACCTCATCGTGCCGTTCTTCAAGAACATCGCCTATCCCGTCGGCGTGTTCGGCTTCATCACGCTGACCTTCCTGGTCATCGTCGGTACATCCAATGCGGTCAATCTCACCGACGGACTGGACGGACTGGCCATCATGCCGGCCGTTCTGGTGGGCAGCGCGCTCGGCATCTTCGCCTACGTGGTCGGCAATTCGGTCTACGCCAAGTACCTGCTGTTCCCATTCATTCCCGGCGCCGGCGAGCTGGCGGTGTTCTGCGGCGCACTGGCCGGTGCGGGACTGGGATTCCTGTGGTTCAACGCCTATCCGGCCGAGGTCTTCATGGGGGACGTCGGTGCGCTGTCGATCGGAGCGGCGCTGGGCACCGTGGCCGTGATCACGCGGAAGGAAATCGTGCTCTTCATCATGGGCGGCGTCTTTGTCGCCGAAACGTTGTCGGTCATGGTGCAGGTGCTCTATTTCAAGGCGTCGGGCGGCAAGCGCATCTTCCGAATGGCGCCGCTGCATCACCACTATGAGTTAGGTGGATGGAAGGAGTCACAAGTCGTGATTCGCTTCTGGATCATCACCATGATGCTGGTGTTGTTCGGGTTGTCAACATTGAAACTGCGTTGATGAGCAGGTTCGATGCAGGGTTCGGGATAACGGTGTGGAACTGAAAGGAAAACGGGTGCTGGTTCTGGGTTTGGGTGAAACGGGATTGTCGATGGCGACCTGGCTCGCGCGTCATGGCGCCAGTGTCCGCATCGCCGATTCACGCCCCAATCCACCCTCTGCAGCCACGGTCCGTGCCGCGTTGCCCGGCGTGGCATTGCATCTTGGCGGCTGGCAGGACGCCAGCTTCGAAGGCATCGACCTGATCGCCATCAGCCCGGGAATCCCGCGCGAGACCGCACAGGTTTCACGTGCGATATCCAGTGGGATTCCGGTCATCGGCGATATCGAATTGTTTGCTCGTGCGCTGCCGCTGCAGGACCGGCCTCAGGTCATTGCCATTACCGGTACCAATGGCAAGAGCACGGTGACGGCCCTGGCGGGCGCGATGTGCCGCGCGGCGGGTCTGGACTGCGCCGTGGCGGGAAATATCAGCCCGGCCGTGCTCGACGCATGGTCCGCTCGTGAAGCATCAGGCAAGGCTGCCGACGTCTGGGTGCTGGAACTCTCCAGCTTCCAGCTCGAGTCGACCGAGTCGCTGCATCCCGACGCGGCCACCATGCTGAATCTCACCGAGGATCACCTGGATCGCCATGGGTCCATGCGCGAATACGGCGCCGCCAAGGAACGCATCTTCGCCGGAAGCGGTCTTCAAGTGCTGAATCGCGACGATCCGGCCAGCATGGCGATGGCCCGACCAGGTCGGCCGTGCATGACCTTTGGAGCGGGCGCGCCGACTGCCGGCGGTGATTTCGGATTGGTGCGCGCAGACGGCGATCTGTGGCTCGCACAGGGCGAGAGCCTGCTGCTGCCCGTGCAAGCCATGCAACTGGCCGGGATGCACAACGCCACCAATGCCCTGGCTGCGCTGGCATTGTGCCGCGCGATCGGCCTGCCTTATCAGCCGTTGCTGAATGCCTTGTGCCGTTTCAAGGCCCTGCCGCACCGTGTGGAACTCGTTGGAGATGCCCAAGGGGTGCGGTTCTTCGATGACTCCAAGGGCACGAACGTGGGGTCCACGGTAGCTGCCCTTTCCGGTCTGGCCGGTGCGGCGCGCCAAGGGTCTAAGGTTGTATTGATCGCTGGTGGCGAGGGCAAGGGCCAGGATTTTTCGCCGCTGCAGGACGCCGTGGCGAGGGCGGCACGTGCCGTGGTGCTGATCGGCCGCGACGCGGAGGTGATCGCCGCGGCCATCGCAAAGTCGGGCGTGCCCTTGCTGCGCGCGGACTCGATGCAGTCGGCTGTTGCGCTGGCCGCCGCGCAGGCCACGCAGGGTGACGCCGTGCTGTTGTCGCCGGCCTGCGCCAGTTTCGACATGTTCAAGAACTACGTGCATCGGGGCGAAGTGTTCTGTGACGCAGTCAAGGAGCTGACCCGTGTTTAGCCGAGCCATGCAACGCATGAGCGACCTGATCGGATTGCGCGACTGGCTCGAGGCCGGGCGCAAGCCGGCGGTGGCGCGCTCCGCCGCGGCGAGAAAGTCCGTGTCCGAATACGACGCGGGCCTGCTGTGGTCCGCTCTGCTGTTGCTGACCATCGGACTCATCATGGTTTATTCGTCTTCGATCGCGATGTCCGAGGTGCAACGTTTTACCGGATACCGCGCCAATTACTTCCTGCTTCGCCATATCGCGTTCGTTGCGCTCAGTCTGGTCGTCGGCATGAGTGTGTTCCAGGTGCCCATGCGCGTCTGGCAGCAGGCTGCGCCGTGGCTGTTCATCGGCGGCGTGCTGGCGCTCGTGCTGGTCCTCATCCCATTCGTGGGCCGCGAAGTGAACGGCGCGCGACGTTGGCTCTCGCTCGGCTTCTTCAATCTGCAGCCGTCGGAGTTCGTGAAGCTGGCTGCGGTGCTCTACGCCGCCGACTACACGGTGCGCAAGCAGGCGCTGATGCACAGCTTCAAACGCGGGCTGATGCCGATGCTGGCGGTCATGCTTTTGGTGGGCTGGCTTTTGCTGCATGAACCGGACTTCGGCGCCTTCGTGGTGATCATCTCCATCGCCATGGCCGTGCTGTTCCTGGGCGGGATGAACGGTAAATGGTTTGCCGGTTTGATCGTGATGCTGGGACTCGGTTTTGCGGCACTGGTGTTGACTTCACCCTATCGCATGCAGCGCATTTTCGGCTTCATGGATCCGTGGGCCGATCCGTTCGGAAAGGGTTATCAACTGTCGCACGCGCTGATCGCTTTCGGTCGCGGCGAGTTCTTCGGTGTCGGACTGGGCGGGAGCATCGAGAAGCTCATGTACCTGCCTGAGGCACACACCGACTTCCTGCTGGCGGTGATTGCCGAAGAGCTCGGGTTGGTCGGCGTGACGCTGGTCGTGCTGCTGTTCACCTGGCTGGTGCTGCGCGCGTTTGCCGTGGGCCGGCAGGCAGTCAATCTGGAGCGCCCCTTCTCGGCGCTGGTTGCACAGGGTGTCGCGGTATGGATCGGCGTGCAGTCGCTGATCAACATGGGCGTGAACATGGGCATCCTGCCGACCAAGGGCCTTACCCTGCCGCTCATGAGCTTCGGCGGCAGCGGCATCCTGGCCAACTGTATTGCGCTGGCCATTCTGCTGCGAATCGATTGGGAGAACCGCCAGATGATGCGCGGTCAACCGGTGTGATGGCATGGAGAGAACGCTCATGATCATGGCCGGCGGCACAGGCGGTCACGTCTTCCCGGGTCTGGCCGTGGCGGAACAGGTGCGCCGCGCCGGTTGGCGCGTGGTGTGGCTCGGCTCGCCCACTGGCATGGAATCGCGCCTGGTGCCCGGACGCGGCATTGTCATGGCGCCAGTGCAATTTTCCGGAGTACGCGGCAAGGGATTGGCTGTCAAGCTGCTGTTGCCGTTTCGTCTGCTGCGCGCCTGCTGGCAATCGGCGCGGGCGATATTTTCCCAGCGGCCGGATGTCGTGCTGGGCATGGGCGGCTATGTATCGTTTCCTGGCGGTTTGATGGCTGCATTGCTGCGCAAGCCGCTGGTCATACACGAACAAAATTCGGTGGCGGGCATGTCCAACCGGGCGCTGGCGCGATTGGCGAGTCGCGTGCTGGTGGCCTTTCCCGGCGCGCGGTCCGGTGCCATGACACGCGGCACGGTTACCGGCAATCCCGTTCGCGCCGATATCTCGGCCATGACGGAGCCTGCCAAGCGCTTTGGCGCACGCACCGGGCCGCTCAGGGTGCTCGTCATCGGTGGCAGCTTGGGCGCCAAGGTACTGAACGATGTGTTGCCGCAAGCGCTGGCGCTGCTTCCTGCAGAGCGGCGCCCGCTGGTCCGTCATCAGTCCGGCGCGCAGCATCTCGACGCATTGCAGGCGGGTTATCGCCAGGCGGGCGTGGACGCGAATGTATCCGCATTCATCGATGACATGGCCGCCGCGTACGCGGAAGCCGACGTGATGGTATGCCGGGCCGGCGCCCTGACGGTGTCGGAAATGGCCATGGCCGGCGTGCCCGGCATATTCGTACCGCTGCCGCACGCCGTGGACGACCACCAGACGGGCAATGCCCGCTATCTGAGCGACGCGGGCGCAGCCATTCTGCTGCCCCAGCCGCAACTGACTGCCGCGGCACTGGCCGCCATTCTCGGCGGGTTGACGCGCGAACAACTGCTCGGCATGGCGCTCAAGGCGCGCGCACTGGCGCATCCCGATGCAACCGACCGCGTGGCAAGCATCTGCATGGAGCTGGCGGCATGAAGCACAAAGTCAAACGCATCCATTTCGTCGGCATTGGCGGCTCCGGCATGTCCGGCATAGCCGAGGTGCTGTTGAACCTGGGTTACGAAGTGACCGGGTCTGATCTGGGCACCAACGCCGCCACCGAGCGCCTTACCGGCCTGGGCGTACGCATCGCGGTCGGACATGACGCCGCCAATGTGGCGACAGCGGATGCGGTCGTGGTGTCGACGGCGGTGCGTGCCGATAATCCCGAGGTGCTTGCCGCGCGCAATCGTCGCGTTCCTGTCGTGCCGCGTGCACTGATGCTGGCCGAATTGATGCGCCTGAAGCAGGGCATCGCCGTGGCGGGTACACATGGCAAGACCACCACAACCAGCCTGGTTGCCAGCGTGCTGGCCGAAGCGGGCCTCGATCCGACCTACGTGATCGGGGGGCGCCTCAACGCCTCGGCATCGAATGCGCGTCTCGGAGAAGGCGAGTTCATCGTCGTCGAGGCCGATGAATCCGATGCCTCGTTTCTCCATCTGCAGCCGGTCATTGCCGTGGTGACAAATATCGACGCCGATCACATGGAGACCTATCAGCACGACTTTGCGCGACTGAAGCAGGCGTTCATCGGCTTTCTGCATAACCTGCCGTTCTACGGCAGCGCGGTGCTCTGCGTCGACGACGCCAACGTGCGCGAGATCATGCCGTTGATATCCAAGCCGGTGGTGACCTACGGCACCCGCGAGGACGCCATGGTGCGCGCGGTCGACATCGTATCGGGAGAGCGCATGCGCTTTCGCTGTGTCCGGGAAGGCGCCAAGCCGATGGACGTGCAATTGAACCTGCCAGGCCGCCACAATGTCCTGAACGCCCTGGCCGCCATCGCAGTGGCCGACGAGTTGGGCATTGATGACGCGGCAATCTGCAAGGCGCTGGCCGACTTCCGTGGCGTCGGGAGACGCTTCCAGCGTTACGGCGAAGTACCGCTGCTGAAGAAGGACGGCAAGACCCCGCGCGGCCATTTCACGCTGGTCGACGACTACGGACACCATCCGGCCGAGATGCGCGCCACGCTGGAGGCTGCGCGCGGTGCGTTTCCGGGACGCCGCGTCGTGCTGGCATTCCAACCGCATCGTTTCACGCGTACGAGAGACCTGTTCGAAGACTTCGTGCAGGTGCTGTCGAGCGCCGATGCGGTGCTGCTTGGCGAGGTCTATCCGGCCGGTGAGGCACCCATCGTGGCAGCGGACGGACGTTCGCTGGCACGCGCCATTCGCGTCACTGGCAGGGCCGAGCCGGTGTTCGTGGAAAAGATTGCAGACATGCCGGGTGCCATCCGCAAGTTCGCCGAGGATGGCGACGTCGTCCTGACGATGGGTGCGGGTTCCATTGGCGGAGTTCCCCCACAGCTGGTTCAGGGCAAGCAATGAACATGGCCGAAATCCGACATCTCGAAACCGGCACCCTGCGCGGAAGGTTGCTATTGGATGAGCCGATGGCAAAGCACGTCAGCTGGCGCGCGGGCGGACGGGCTGACCGGGCCTACGTTCCCGCGGATCTGGATGATCTCGCGGCCTTTCTTCGCTTGCGACCCGCCGATGAGGCGATTGTTTTCGTCGGCCTGGGCAGCAATCTGCTGGTTCGTGACGGGGGATTCCGTGGAACCATCGTGTTGATGCATTCGACGCACGGCAGCATCTCGCTGCAGGGCGACCGCGTGGTCGTGGCAGCCGGTGTCGCGGCGCCGAAGGTGGCGCGCTCTGCCGCCACCCATGCCATGACCGGCGCGGAGTTCCTGGCCGGCATTCCGGGCACGGTCGGTGGCGCATTGGCCATGAATGCGGGTTGCCACGGATCGGAGACATGGGAATTTGTCGAGACCGTGCGCACCCTGGATCGTCATGGCGTACTGCATGAACGAGTGCGCGACGATTTCGACATCGGCTACCGGCATTGCGCGCCAAAGGCGGAGGGCGAAGAGTGGTTCGTCGAGGCGACGTTCCGCTTCCGTGCCGGCGACGCCGCCGCAGCGCGTCAACGCATCCGTGAGCTGCTCGCCAGGCGCATCGCATCGCAGCCGCTCGGTTTGCCGAATGCCGGTTCGGTGTTCCGCAATCCTGAAGGCGATTTCGCCGCCCGCCTGATCGAGGCGGCCGGGCTGAAGGGCTTTGCATCAGGCGGTGCCCGGGTATCAGAGAAGCATGCCAATTTCATCGTCAATCCCGGCCACGGCACGCGCGATGGTGCGACGGCAACCGACATCGAGGCGCTCATCCTGCACGTGCGTCGAACCGTGCTGGAGCGCTTCGGCGTCGATCTGATCCCGGAAGTCCGCCTCATCGGGGAGGCCCCATGAGTGGATTCGGCAAAGTAGCCGTACTGTTCGGCGGGCGTTCTGCAGAGCGTCCAGTGTCCCTGAAGAGCGGACAGATGGTGTTGAATGCGCTGCGCAGCAAGGGTGTGGATGCGCACGCCTTCGATCCGCGTGACCGGCATCTGGAGGACCTTGCGCGTGAATCGTTCGACCGGGTCTTCATTGCCCTGCACGGTCGTTATGGCGAGGACGGCACATTGCAGGGCGCGCTGGAGTTGATGGGCATTCCGTATACGGGCTCCGGCGTGCTGGCGAGCGCGCTGGCCATGGACAAGTGGCGTACCAAACTGATCTGGCAGGCGTGCGCCGTGCCTGTCCCTCGTTATGAATTGCTGCGCCGTGACAGCGACTTTGCCGCCGTCGTGGAGCGGCTGGGCCTGCCGTTGATGATCAAGCCGGCGAATGAAGGTTCGTCGATCGGCATGAGCAAGGTCAGGCGCGCTGCCGATCTCGAGGAGGCCTACACGCTGGCAGCGAACTACGACCCGATTGTGATTGCCGAGCAGTTCATCGATGGCATCGAACTGACGGCGGGCATCCTCGGTCGGCAGCCCATGCCGCTGATTCGCCTGGAGACGCCGCGCGATTTCTACGATTACGAGGCGAAGTATTCCGTCAGCGACACGCGTTACATCATTCCGTGCGGCCTGCCGCCGGATGCAGAGGACATCATCCGCGAAGAGGCGTTGCGCGCCTTCGATGCCCTGGGATGTCGTGGTTGGGGGCGTGTGGATCTGATGCTCGATCACACCGGAAAGCCGTATTTCCTCGAGGTGAATACTTCTCCAGGCATGACCGATCATTCGCTCGTGCCGATGGCGGCGCGCCATGGCGGGCTGTCGTACGAAGACCTGTGCCTGCGCGTGCTGGAGTCGGCCACGCTCACCGGGCAGGAGGCATCCCGTGTGGAATAACGTCAAGCTGCTCAACATGGCGTCCAGCGCGCTGTTCGCCCTGGCCCTGCTCATCACCGCGCTGTTCAGCGTGCGCGCACTCATGGAATCCTCTGCGTTTCCGCTGCGGACGATCCGCGTGGAGGGACAGCTTGCGCACATCGGTCGCGCGGAGGTCGTGACTGCCTTGCAGGGCCGCCTGTCCGGCACGTTCTTCAATGTCGATCTGGTTGCAGTGCGCGAGATGTTCGAGACCATTCCCTGGGTGCGTCGCGCCGAGGTTCGTCGCATGTGGCCTGGTCGGCTGGAGATTCGACTGGAGGAGCATGTCGCGCTCGCGCGCTGGGGGCAGGCCGAGGACGGCCGGCTCGTGAATACGCATGGCGAGGTGTTCAACGGCCGGACGGATGCATCGCTGCCGCTCTTCGCCGGCCCGACGGGAACCGAAGCCGAAGTGACGCAGCGCTATGGGGCTTTCCGGCAGGCGTTTGCTCCGCTGTCGCTGGAACCGCGCGCCGTCGTGCTGTCGCCGCGATTCAGCTGGCAGGTTCGCCTGTCCAACGGATTGTCCGTGCAACTCGGTCGCGACCTGGACAAGGATCGCATTGCCGACCGGTTGTCGCGCTTTGTCGGCATCTACCCCCGTGCGCTCGTGACGTTGTCAAGAAGGCTGGACTACGTGGATCTCCGCTATCCGAACGGCTTTGCGTTGCGAGTGCCCGGCATGTCCGATACGGACAAGGCCGCCGCGCGGCCGGTGAGCGCGCCGGCCACCAAGTCCGCCGGCGCCAAGGCGACTCAGGACAAGAAGGGCGCGGCAAAGAACGGCAAGAAGGCCGACAAGGCCGCAAAGAAAACTCAACCAGGCGACGGCCAGACGGCCGGCAGCAAGACTTGAGCCGGGAACGAGAAATGACAATGGGCGGGATCGGGATATGAAAGAAAGCAAGAATCTGATCGTCGGACTCGACATCGGTACGTCCAAGGTGGTCGCCGTGGTGGCGGAGCTGTCTCCCGACGGGCGAATCGAGATCACCGGCATGGGCAGCCATGAATCGCGCGGCCTGAAGAAGGGCGTGGTGGTGAATATTGAGGCGACGGTAACGGCCATCCAGCGCGCGCTTGAAGAAGCCGAGCTGATGGCCGACTGCAAGATCCAGCACGTGTTCACCGGAATAGCCGGCAGCCACATCCGCAGCTTCAATTCGACGGGCATGGTGGCGGTGAAGGACAAGGAAGTCACGCCGCTGGATGTCGATCGTGCGATCGAAACCGCCCGAGCGATGCCGATCCCGACCGATCAGCAGGTTCTGCACATCCTGACGCAGGAGTTCATCGTCGATGGACAGGACGGCGTGAAGGAACCGATCGGCATGTCCGGCGTGCGCCTTGAGGTGAAGGTCCACATTGTCACCGGCGCAGTATCTGCGGCGCAGAACATCGTGAAATGCGTGCGTCGCTGCGGCCTGGAAGTGAATGATCTGATCCTGCAGCCGCTGGCTTCGTCTCTGGCTGTTCTGACCGACGACGAAAAGGAACTCGGCGTCTGCCTCGTCGATATCGGCGGCGGCACGACCGATATCGCCGTTTTTCGCGAAGGCGCGATCCGCCACACAGCCGTGGTACCCATTGCCGGCGACCAGATCACCAATGACATCGCCATGGCACTGCGCACACCGACTGCCGAGGCAGAGGAACTCAAGATCGGACACGGCTGCGCACTGCGGCAACTGGCCGATCCGGCGCAGATGATCGAGGTGCCGGGGGTCGGTGACCGCCCGCCGCGCCAGTTGTCCCGCCAGACGCTAGCCGAAGTGATCGAGCCGCGCGTCGAGGAGTTGTACTCGATGGTGCAGAAGGTGCTCAAGGATTCCGGATACGAAGAACTGCTGTCGTCCGGCATCGTGCTGACCGGCGGCTCGTCGGTCATGCAGGGCATGGTCGATCTGGGGGAGGAAATCTTTCACATGCCGGTGCGCCTGGGCGTGCCGCGCTATGCAGGCGGCCTGTCGGACGTGGTGCGCAATCCGCGCTACGCCACGGTGGTCGGCTTGCTGCTGGAGGGCATGACTCAGACGCAACGTGGCTTGATTGCGCGGCAGGGATGGTCGTTCAAGCAGGTCATGGGAAGGATGCGCGAATGGCTGCAGAGAAATTTCTAGGGAAGCACTGTCAAGTCCTGAAAATGAAAGCACCTTGACATGCTTCCCTCTGATGTGGGGGATATACAAGGGGGCTTGCCACCTTGTTCAGTGAGTTTCTGGTTTTGGAGTTGTGGTTAACGGTCGGTCAATTCATCAATCTTGTAACTGAAGGAGGCACGCATGTTTGAAATAGTCGAAAACAACGGTAACGGCACGGTGATCAAGGTCATCGGAGTCGGTGGCGCCGGCGGGAACGCTGTCGATCACATGATCAAGAACGGCGTGCAAGGGGTGGAATTCGTGGCGGCGAATACTGATGCGCAGGCGCTTGCCCGAGGTCAGACTCGCCACCAGATCCAGCTCGGTGCAACAGGGCTGGGCGCGGGCGCCAAACCCGAGGCCGGTCGTGCTGCAGCACTCGAGGCGCGCGAACAGATCGCCGAGGCGCTGCGCGGCGCACACATGGTCTTCATCACCGGCGGCATGGGTGGAGGTACGGGAACCGGTGCGGCGCCTGTCGTGGCCGAAGTGGCCAAGGAAATGGGGATTCTGACGGTGGCCGTGGTGACCAAGCCGTTCTCCTTCGAGGGCGCCAAGCGACAGCAGTCCGCGGAGACCGGCATTCAGGAACTGGCCGAGCATGTGGATTCCGTCATCGTGATCCTGAACGAGAAGTTGGAAGAGGTTCTGGGTGACGACGTGTCGATGGAGGAAGCCTTCGCCTCGGCCGACAACGTGTTGAAGAACGCGGTGGCCGGCATTTCCGAAATCATCAATGTCCCTGGTCTCATCAACGTGGACTTTCAGGACGTTCGCACGGTCATGAGCGAGCAGGGCATGGCCATGATGGGATCCGCGTCGGCAAGCGGCATCGATCGTGCACGCATCGCTGCGGAAGAGGCGGTGGCAAGCCCGCTGTTGGAGGGAGTGAATCTCTCCGGCGCGCGTGGCGTGGTGGTCAATATCACCGCCAACAAGTCCAGCCTGAAGCTGCGCGAGACCAAGGAAGTGATGAATACCATCCGCTCGTTTGCCGCGGACGACGCCACCATCATTTTCGGCGCGGTGTACGACGAAGCGATGGGCGATGAGTTGCGCGTGACCGTGGTTGCGACCGGGCTCGGGCAGCCTGCTGCCATGCGACAGCCCAAGCCACAGCCACAACTCGTGATCAGCCAAAGGACCGGTACTTACGATCAGCCGATCACCAGCGGGGACTTTTCCGCCGGCGAGGCCATGCCTGCCGTGATGCGCACCGGGCGTCGTTCAGCTGTCGAAGCATTGCAGAACAGCGGAGTGGACAAGTACGACATCCCGGCCTTCCTGCGCAAGCAGGCGGACTGAGTGCGCTCGGACTGAAAGCAAGAAGACCGACCAGCCGGGACCGACCATCCCGGCTTATCCCCAGCCGCCGTCTGCATGCCTCCCGCAGACGGCGGCTGCGTGATAAAATTATTGTGCACTGCGATAAGCGCAAAGAAGCGTCATGCGTCTCAGGGCGTCAATCCTTGCGCAGACAGAAAAACGGTTGCGATGGCTAAAAGGCCGCGTTCGCAACGAATCCAAGTACTCAACTCATTGTTCACCATGCTCAAGCAGCGCACCCTCAAATCCGTGATTCGTGCCACCGGCGTTGGTTTGCACACGGGGCAGAAAGTGGCAATGACGCTGCGGCCTGCGCAACCCGGGACGGGGATCGTGTTTCGACGCATTGATCTCGCTGTGCCGGTCGATATTCCGGCATCTGCATTGAGAGTGACCGACACAAGGCTTTGCAGTTC
>CANIIN010000018.1 GCA_947467405.1 Betaproteobacteria bacterium
CGTAGGTGGCCTTGTCGATGAAGTCGAGCAGTTCGTCGCCCGAGAACATCGGCAGCCCCTGGCCCGGATCGAAAATGAACGGAATCTTCTGTTCCGCCAGTTCCCTGGCGTGCTGCACCATGCCGTCGCGGCCGTCCGGCGCGACGATGGCCAGTTTGGCGCCGGTGGCAGCAGTGATGCCATTGCTGTGCGAGAAATTCATCGCGCCGGGATGGAAGGCCGTGATCTGGTTGTCGTCGAGGTCGGTGGTGATGAAGGCCTGCGCCGTCAGTTCCTCGGTGATCTCGGTCACGCAGGTGCGCGGCAGGCCCAGCCGGTCCATGCGCTGCAGGTAAGGTGTGGCATCCGACCCGACCGTGGCCATGATGAGCGGATCGTCACCCAGCAGCTTCAGGTTGTAGGCGATATTGCCCGCGCAGCCGCCGAATTCACGGCGCAGCTGCGGCACCAGGAACGCCACGTTCAGGATATGGATCTGTTCCGGCAGGATGTGATCCTTGAAGCGGCCGTTGAAGACCATGATGTTGTCGAAGGCGATGGAACCGCAGATCAGTGTGCTCATGGCTATTTCTTGAATGGTTCGGCCCGGGCCACAATGGCCGGGACCTTGGTGAATGCGGACAATGCGCCCGCCCCCTCAGGGAGGCGGGCCACCATCTGCCGCGATGGCGAGGAATTACTTCAGGGCGGCAAGCGCTGCGTCGTAGTTCGGCTCGTTGCGGATTTCCGAAACCAGCTCCGAGTGCAGCACGTTATTGTTCTCGTCGAGAACGACCACGGCGCGCGCCGCGACGCCGGCCAGCGGTCCGCTGGTCAGTTCGACGCCGTAGTTGTTCAGGAACTCGCGGCCGCGCATGACTGACAGCGGTACGACGTTCTGGATGCCCTCGGCGGTGCAGAAGCGGCCCATGGCGAACGGCAGGTCAGCGGAAATGGTGGCCACGACCGTGTTGGCGAGACCGGCGGCTTTCTCGTTGAACTTGCGAGCGGAGGTGGCGCATACCGCCGTGTCCAGGCTCGGCACGATGTTCAGCACCTTGCGCTTGCCGGCGAAATCGGCCAGCGAAACGTCTTTCAGGTCCTTGCCGACCAGCTTGAAATCGGGCGCCGCTTGCCCTTTTTGCGGGAAGTTGCCGGCGACGTTGACGGGATTGCCGCCCATGGTGACAGTACTCATTTGAAAACCTCCGGAGTTGGGGTGTTGGTGGAATCTGGGGAACGGGGCGACGCCGCGCGCGGCACCTGCGGGCAGCACGGCATGGCTTGACGAGAATGAAGGATAACGGAAATTGCCTTCATGTTTCAGCACGCCTTGACCGGAGCCCTATCAGAACCGGCCGGTTGGATGGCGCATGTTGATCCGGGAAAGGCCGCATCAGGGATAAAACAGGTACAGGCGATAGCCGGTGGCCTTGACCGCCGACGCCTCGAAATAGATCTTCATCGGCAATTCCGAACTGGCGGGAAACACGCCGTTCTGGATTCCCGCGATGACATAGTCGCTGGTGCCGATCACACGCCGGGCGACGGGTTGGCCCTGCGCGTCGGTCAGCGTCAGTTCGAGCGCCGGCTGAGCCTGTGCAAACGGCGCGCGATTGCGCAGGGTGGCAGACAGCACCATGACTGCAGGGTTGATGCTGTCCGCCTGCAGGTCGGAAGCCTCGATGCTCATGAGTTCCGCACGTTGCGGGGATGGCAGGTCGCAACCGGCCCAGTCGCACCATTGCACCGCGGCCGCCCGGACCGAGGGAAACAGCAGCACCAGGTCGCCGCGCAGGTGATAGGCGATTTGCGCTGTCAGCGCCGCGAGCAGCAGGATGGCGGCCGGAATGCCGAGCCACTTCGATAGGCCGGGTTGCGCGTTGCGAGGCGCGCCGAATTCCAGTTCCAGCGGTTCCACGGGCGACGCGACTCGCACTTCGGCAGGTTCGCTGGCAAGCGGCGGCATGGCGGCCACTGCCGCATCGATCGGATCAAGCCGGTCATCGGGCAACACGGCCGTCGCCGGTTCATCGGCAGGGGAGTCTGCGTCGCCCGCGGTGACGGGACCTGCGTCGTCTGGATGTTCAGTGTTGTCGTGGGTGCCTGCCTCGGTCGATGAGGCCGGGGATTCGTCTTGCACTGGTTCGGATGTGCTAACCGCCGGCGCGTCCTGCTGCGCGTGAACCTTGAGAGGTTCAGCGCCTGCCTCGTCCAGTCCTTCCGCGAAGGGTCTGACAAGGTCGTCGTTGCTGACGTTTCCGGATTCGACGGAACGTTCGGCGGGCTCAGTCGTGGGTTCCGCAGCGGCGACAGGCAGTTCGGTTTCTCCCTCAGCGGTCGGACTGTCGTCTGAAGAGTCCGGTGCCGATTCGAGCAGTGGATTGTGCGGTTCTGGAACGATTGCGCCGGCGTGTTCTTCTGCGACTGTCTCGGCTGCTGTACCGGAGGCCGGGACATCGGCTGGCAGTTCCTCGTCGGTGGCAGCAATGAAACTCGTGGCGTCGTAGAGCGGTTCGTCGTCCGTCGCCTCGCCGGAGGCTGTCGTAGGCGATGCAAGGCCCGCGGTCGGTGTTGCCGGGGCGGGTTCAATCTCGACGGCGTGGGCGCGTGCGTCGAACACGTGGCTGCAACGTCCGCAACGTACCAGACCGTGACGAAGCGACAACTGCTCCGCGCTGGCGCGAAACGCCGTGGCGCAGTCCGGGCAGCGGGTAATCAGGCTTTGCGCTGACCCGAGAGGCATACCCAGCCCTCCAGTTCCCGTGGCGGTTCGAATTCGAACCACGCGCGATAGATGTCCATGACTTCTTCGGCCTGCGCGGCGAGCACGCCGGACAGCGCCATGATGCCGCCCGGTCGAACGTGTCGGGATAGTGCAGGTGCCAGCATTTTCAGCGGATTGGACAGGATGTTGGCGACCAGCATATCCGCTTCGATGGACAGCGTCGTGGCGACATCGAGAAACTCCGCGGCGACATGATTGCGTCCGGCGTTGTCGCGGGCTGCCGCCACGGCGGCGGGGTCGATGTCCACGCCGACCACGCGTCCCGCACCCAGTCGCGCCGCGGCGATCGCCAGGATGCCGGATCCGCATCCGTAGTCGAGCACGCTTTCGCCGCCTTGTACGCGCCGCTCCAGCCATTGCAGGCAGAGTTGCGTAGTGGGATGGCTGCCGGTGCCGAAGGCCACACCCGGGTCCAGTTCGATGTTGATGGCGTTGCTGTCGGGTTGTTCATGCCAGGAGGGCACGATCCACAAACGCTCCGAAATGCGGATGGGCTGGAACTGCGCCTGGGTCTTGCGTACCCAGTCGTCGTCGGGCACCGCCTCGATACGAAACGCCGGTACTGCGGCGAGTCCTGCAGCATGGGCCGCATCGGCCATGAAAGCCGCCGCGTCGGTGGCTTCATCAAGCAATATCGTCAGTCGCAGGCGCGGCCAGGTGGCCGGATCGTCCGTGTTGGGCCAGGCCGCGTCCTTCATGCCCGGTTCGCCATACATCGGCACTTCGTCCGGCGTGCCGACGAGCGGATCATCGGCGCTGACCGACAGCGCACCCGCGTCGAAGCAGGCATCCGACAGCGCATTGGCCTCTTCCGCGTCGAGTTCGAAAATCAGGCTCTTGAGGGTCATGGGTGTAGGAGGCTATGCGCCACAGGTCAGATTACGGATGTTCATGACATTCGACACTCGCTCCGCCGATTCCAGGGAGCGCAGTTTTGCCGACAAGCTCCCTGCCGACAGGATGTCAGCCGCCGGTATCGCGTTTCTTCTGCTGTGCCAGCTTCTGCTCGACATAGTGGATGCTCACGCCGCCCTTGACCACGTGATTGTCCATCAGCAACTCCTGATGCAGCGGGATGTTGGTCAGGATTCCCCCCACCACCATTTCGGACAGCGCGATGCGCATGCGCTTGATGGCCTGGTCGCGCGTCGCGCCATAGGAAATCACCTTGCCCACCATCGAATCGTAGTTCGGCGGCACGCTGTAGCCGTGATACACGTGCGAATCGACGCGAATGCCGGGGCCTCCGGGCGGATGGTAGGACGTTATCTTGCCCGGCGAGGGCACGAAGGTGAACGGGTGTTCGGCATTGATGCGGCACTCGATGGCATGGCCGCGGAACTCGATGTCGCGCTGTCGGAAGGACAGTTTTTCACCGGCCGCCACGCGGATCTGCTCCTGCACGATGTCCACGCCGGTGATCATTTCGCTGACCGGGTGTTCGACCTGCACGCGGGTGTTCATCTCGATGAAATAGAACTCGCCGTTTTCGTACAGGAATTCGAACGTGCCGGCGCCGCGGTAATTGATCTTGCGGCAGGCTTCCACGCAGCGCTCGCCGATGCGCACGCGCTGGCGCGGCGTGATGTCCGGCGCAGGCGCCTCTTCCATGATCTTCTGGTGGCGGCGCTGCATGGAGCAGTCGCGTTCGCCGAGATAGACCACGTTGCGATGTTCGTCGGCCATGACCTGCACCTCGATATGACGCGGATTCTCGAGGTACTTTTCCATGTATAGCGTCGGGTTGCCGAACGCGGCTTCGGCCTCGTTGCGGGTCAGCGACACGGCGTTCTTCAGCGCGGCTTCAGTGTGCACCACGCGCATGCCGCGTCCGCCGCCGCCGCCGGAGGCCTTGATGATGACCGGGTAACCGATCCTGCGCGCCATCTTGATCAGTTCTTCCGGCTCCGGAGGCAGCGCGCCGTCGGAACCCGGCACGCACGGCACGCCGGCCTTGATCATGGTCTGCTTGGCGCTGACCTTGTCGCCCATCAGGCGAATGGTTTCGGGCCGCGGGCCGATGAAGACGAATCCGCTCTTTTCGACGCGCTCGGCGAAGTCGGCGTTCTCCGACAGGAAGCCGTAGCCGGGATGGATGGCTTCGGCGTCCGTGACTTCAGCGGCGCTGATGATGGCGGGGATATTCAGGTAGCTCAGGTTGGACGGCGCAGGACCGATGCAGACCGATTCGTCGGCCAGCGTCACGTACTTCGCTTCGCGGTCGGCTTCCGAGTGCACCACCACGGTCTTGATGCCGAGCTCGCGACAGGCGCGCTGGATGCGCAGCGCAATCTCGCCGCGGTTGGCGATAAGGATTTTCTGGAACATGGGCATGTGAGGGCGGGCTTTTCTTACCCGATGACGATCAGCGGCTCGCCGTATTCCACCGGCTGGGCGTTCTCGACCAGGATGGCCTTCACCATGCCGTCGTGGTCCGCCTCGATCTCGTTCATCAGCTTCATGGCTTCGATGATGCACACCGTCTGGCCCTTCTTGACGGTGTCGCCGATTTCCACGAACGGCTTGGAGTCCGGCGAGGACGAGCGATAGAAGGTGCCGACCATCGGCGACTTCATGATGTTGCCTTCCGGCTGGGCCGGTGCCGGCGGGGCGGCGGCCAGCGCCGCTGCCGCCGGCGCGGCCAGTGCTTGTTGCATATGCTGCGGCTGCATCATCACGTACTCGCCGCCGCTGCGGCCGCCGTTCTTGACGATGCGGACCTTTTCCTCGCCTTCCGTCACTTCCAGTTCGGCAATGCCGGATTCCTCAACGAGGTCGATGAGTTTCTTGAGTTTTCTGAGATCCATATTTTCTCCTCCCGGAAATAGCCGCAGCACTGCTGCCGGCGCCGGTTTCTGATGCGGGATCAGTTTTTGGGTTGAAGGGCAAACTGCAGCGCGAGGTCATAACCCCGGCTGCCGAGGCCGCAGATCGTGCCGGTGGCCACTGCGGAAAAATAGGAATGGTGGCGGAACGGTTCACGCGCGTGCACATTGGAGATGTGCACTTCGATGAACGGGATGCCGACCCCGGTCAAGGCGTCCCGCAGCGCGACGCTGGTGTGGGTATAGCCAGCCGGATTGATGATGATGTAGGCGTATTTCTGCGCTTTGGCAGCATGTACACGCTCGATCAGCGCACCTTCGTGGTTGCTCTGGAAGCATTCCACGACGGCGCCATAGCCCCGTCCAAGCTGGGCGAGGCGCTGGTTGATGTCGTCCAGCGTTTCGCTGCCGTAGATATGCGGTTCGCGTGTTCCCAGCAGGTTCAGGTTCGGACCATGCAGGACCAGGACTCGCCGCGCGGCCGCTTTGCTTGCTTGCGGCTTGGTCCGCTGCCGGGAGGCCCCTGCAGCGCTTTTTGGAGGCTTTGTCATATCTGCCAGTTTGCCGTAATTACCATCACTTTGTCCACCCGTTAGCCGGAATTGGACACGCACTAGTCTTGAGCGGCTCCATTTCAGGCGGCCTGCCGGCCCTTGGCGAGCAGTGGCGCGATAACTTCCTCCAATTCCTGTTCGGAGATCTTGCCAAGATGGGTCCGGACCACCTTGCCCTCTTGATCCAGCACCACGGTATAGGGCAATGCGCCAGTCTTGTTGCCCAGTTGGCGAGAGAGATCGACGGTTTCCAGGCCGCCGATCAGGAGTGCATAAGTGATTTGGAAATCTTTGGAAAATTGTCTGACTTTATCGGCACTATCGATGGCGATGCCGACAATTTGAAGACTTTTAGAGGCATATTTTTTTTCAATCCGAAGCAGTCCGGGGATCTCTTCCCGGCATGGTTCGCACCAAGTTGCCCAGAAATTGACGACCTGTACCCTGCCCTGCCACTGCTTCATGGACTGCGGCTTGCCGTCCGGATCGGATAACTCCAAAGCGAGCAGATTGCGTACCGCATCGCCTGTGGCGGGTCCCGTCATGTTGGCGCGGCGTAGCGCAAAACCCGCGCCGCCCGCAATCAATGCGGCGGCCGCAATCAACCAGTTTCGGCGCGACACCTGGCTCATGTCGCTTCCTCCAGCAATCGCCGCACGGCGCTGAGATTGGCACGACCTGCTTCGCCATGGCCATAGGCCTTGGGCGCAACGCGCTCGTCGTTGCCGGGGTGAACAGCCAGGCTGACCGGCACGCCATCCCATTCCAGTTTGAGCAGCGTGATCGGGTGCAGGTGTTCGCCGCTGCCGACGCGGCGATCCTCGGTGTCATAGGGAATCTGCCGGTTCAGCAGATAGAGTTCCACGCCCTTCGAATCGTCCGTGAACAATTGCAGTTCGATGGCGTTGTTGCGTCCGGCGGTTCCGTTCAGGACGCCGCCATACAGGTAGGGCCGGTATGGCTCGAGCGCCTGCATCACCTGGAGCGCATGCTCACGCAAAGCGCGGATGCGGTCTTCTTGTTCGTCGGCCTGGTAGAGCGATTGATAGATACGCAGCTCGCTTTCAATTTCTTCATTGGTGGGCAGCGCTTGCGTGGAGTCGGAGCCGAGCAGGCGCGCCGCCTTTCTTTTGGCCAGCGCGTAATCGTCGATGCCGTCTTCGGCCATCAAGCGCGCCGCGGCGGCGGCAATGCGCGCCCGCATGTGCTGATTCTTGACGCTGCTATCCCGCGGCATGATCGATGTTCTCCGGAAACGGCTGATCGACACGCCGGTATTGGTGTTGCAGCATGCCTGTTGACCGTCAATACACGATGCCAATTTTACCCGAGGGAGAAGCCGTCCAGCGCGGCACTTTTACGATAAAATCGCGACGTTTAACGACCAATTAGCAGCCTTTTCAACGAAGAACCCTGGAACTTCATGCATATTCATATCCTTGGCATCTGCGGCACCTTCATGGGCGGCATTGCGCAGATCGCACGCGCAGCGGGACATCGCGTGACGGGTTGCGATGCGGGCGTTTACCCGCCGATGAGCACCCAGCTGGAGAAGGCGGGCATCGAGCTGATTGAAGGCTTTGGCACCGGGCAACTCAGCCTCGCGCCGGATCTGTGGGTGGTCGGCAACGTGGTGGCACGGGGTAATCCGCTCATGGAGGCCATCCTCGATCGCGGTGATCAATATACTTCCGGGCCGCAGTGGCTTGCCGAACATGTGCTGCGAGGTAAGTGGGTACTGGCTGTTTCCGGGACGCATGGAAAAACAACGACTTCCTCGATCCTGACCTGGTTGCTGGAAGCGGCCGGCAAGAACCCGGGGTTTCTGATCGGGGGCGTTCCGGAGAACTTTGGCGTATCGGCGCGGCTCACTGACAGTCCTTATTTCGTCATCGAAGCCGATGAATACGACACGGCGTTTTTCGACAAGCGCTCAAAATTTGTGCATTACCGGCCCAAAACGGCCATCCTGAACAATCTTGAGTTCGATCATGCAGACATCTTCGCTGATCTTGCGGCTATCGAAACGCAATTTCATCATTTCGTGCGGACTATTCCTCAATCCGGACTGATTTTGTCCAATGCCGGCGAGGCGGCGCTGGAGCGCGTGCTGCAAAAGGGTTGCTGGACGGCAGTCGAGCGCTTCGGATTGAACGACGGCTGGAACGCCACGGAAACTGGCGCGAGCACATTCGACGTCAGCCTGGAGGGCAAACCGCTGGGCAGCGTCAGGTGGGAGTTGCTCGGCGAGCACAACCGCATGAACGCGCTGGCGGCCATTGCTGCTGCGCGCCATGTCGGCATCGACCCGGCCGCGTCGATTGCCGCGCTCACCGACTTCGCCAACGTCAAGCGCCGCATGGAAGTGCGTGGCACGGTGCGAGGCATCACGGTCTACGATGACTTCGCCCATCACCCGACCGCCATCGACCTGACGCTGGCCGGGCTGCGACACAAGGTCGGCGCGGCGCGCATCCTTGCCGTGCTGGAGCCGCGCTCCAATACCATGAAGCTCGGTGTCATGAAAGATCGTCTCGCCGGCAGCCTGACTGCGGCTGATGCGGTGTTCTGCTTTACCGGTGGCCTGGACTGGGACGCGGCCGAAGTCCTCAAACCGCTCGGCGCCAAGGCGCACTCGATGGATAACCTGGATGGGCTGGTGGCCGCCATCGCCGCCACGGCAAAACCGGGCGACCATATCCTGGTCATGTCCAATGGCGGATTCGGCGGCATCCACCTGAAGCTGCTTGCAGCCCTGGCTCAATGAAGCGCACCGGGGCGATGTGACAATGAGTTCACTGATCTATTTGCACGGATTCAACTCCTCTCCTCAGTCGCACAAGGCGACCGTGCTGGGCAAGTGGCTGGCCGAGCGCGGCCTGGCCGGCAGCTATTGCTGTCCCGCCCTGCCGCCGCGCGCCGACCAGGCAATCGCCCTCGTCGAGGCAGAAATCGCCCGCCGTACCGGTCAGATCACCTTTGTCGGCAGTTCGCTGGGCGGCTTCTACGCGACCTGGCTGGCCGAGAAGTACGATGCGCGGGCGGTGCTGATCAATCCCGCCATCACGCCGCATGTCGGATTGAGCCAATACATCGGTGTGCAGCAGAACCTCTACACCGGCGAGCAATACCTGCTGACCGATGCTCACGTGCAGGAATGGGCCCGCCTGTGGTGCCCCTCGATCACCCCATCACGCTACCTGCTGATGGTGGAAACCGGCGACGAGGTGCTCGACTACCGCGAAGCCGTGGCGCGCTATGCCGGCGCCGAACAGATCGTGGTGCAGGGCGGGGATCACATGTTCCAGAGTTTCCCCGAGCACATCCCGCGCCTGCTGGAGTTCGCTGGATTGACGGGCTGAACTGGCGCACGGCGGGCAGGAACGCCGTGCCAAGGCGTCGTGCCAAGTCGGGAGTGGAGCGGGAAGTGCTGCGCCGCAGCGTATAATCGCGCCCCTGTCTCCATCCTATGCAAATGGATTGCGCCGGTCATCGCTGCGCTCTCCCATGGTGGGTTCGGTACTCCCCCTATTTCGATTTCCCCTTACTCACCGATCGCGGCGTCATGCACGTACTTTACGAAGAAAGCGGAGCCTTCAAGGTCGGCACGATCCTCGCCGCGACCGATGCATCGCTGCAGGTCGAGGCGCCGCATGGTAAACGCAGCAAGGTGAAATCCAACGCCGTGCTGCTGCGCTTCGACAGCCCGGGTGCTGCACAACTGATGGAAGAGGCCGAGACGCTTGCGGCCGGCGTGGACATCGACTTCTTGTGGGAGTGTTCCGGAGAGGACGAGTTCGGCTTCGATGACCTGGCGCGCGAGTATGTCGGGCACCCGCCCACGCCGGTGGAAGCGGCCGGCATCCTGATCAAGCTGCATGCGGCCCCGGTGTACTTCTATCGCAAGGGAAAGGGTCGCTATCGCGCGGCGCCGCCCGACACGCTCAAGCTCGCACTGGCCGCGCTGGAAAAGAAACGCCTGCAACAGGAGAAGATCGACGCCTGGTCGGCGGAACTGGTGGCGCGGCGCATGCCGGCTGAACTGCAGCCGCTGCTGGCTGAACTGCTCTACAAGCCAGACCGCAACAAGCCCGAGACCAAGGCGCTGGAACTGGCCTGCGAGCAGACCGGCCTGTCGGTGGTGAAGCTGCTGGACAGCTGCTCGGCTCTCGCCTCCAGCCATGACTATCACCTCGGGCGTTTCCTGTTCGAGCAGTTCCCCAAGGGAACCGGGTTTGCCGCAGCGCTGACAGAAGACATCCGTGTGCCTGACGACTTGCCGTTGGCGGAGGTGCGCGCCTTCAGTCTGGATGACGCCACCACCACGGAGATCGACGACGCCTTCTCGGTCACGCCGATGGGCGAGGGCATGACGCGCCTCGGTATCCACATCGCAGCGCCGGGGCTGGGCTTCAAGCCCGGTTCGCCGGTTGACGGCGTGGCGCGCATGCGCATGTCGACGGTTTATTTCCCGGGCAACAAGATCACCATGCTGCCGCCGCCACTCATCCATGCGTACTCGTTGGCCGAGGGCGCCTCGCGTCCGGCGCTGTCGTTGTACGTGGATTTTCGCGATGACGATTTCTCGGTGGTGAACCTGCACTCAGCCATCGAATTGGTACCGGTCGCCGCCAACCTGCGCCACCAGAACACCGAGCGCCTCGATGCGGCGTTCGAAGCCGGCGGCGGCCCTGACACACTGCCGACCGATGTGCCGTTCGCGCGCGAGCTGCATCAACTGTGGTGCTTTGCCAAGGCGCTGGAAATCGGACGTGGCAAGCAGCAAAGCGGACCGGAACGCACCGAATACAGTTTCTATGTCGAGAACGACCGCATCGACATCGTTCCACGACGCCGCGGGCAGCCGCTGGACAAGACTGTGGCCGAACTCATGATCCTGGCCAACAGTACCTGGGGCAAGATGCTGGACGACAACGATGTCGCCGCCATTTATCGCGTGCAGGGCAACGGCAAGGTGCGCATGACCACCGGCGCCGGCGGGCATCAGGGTCTGGGCGTCAGTCACTACGCCTGGTCGAGTTCGCCGCTGCGCCGTTACGTGGATCTGGTCAATCAATGGCAGTTGCTGGCGCTGGTGGGCGGCGATGAGCCGCCGTTCCGATCCAACTCTGCTGAACTGCTGTCGGCGGTGTCGGACTTCGAAGCCACCTATGCCGCCTACGACGAATTCCAGCGCCGCATGGAGAATTACTGGTGCCTGCGCTGGATCGAGCAGGAGGCCGTCGAGACCCTTACTGGGGTGGTGCTGCGCGAGAACCTGGTGCGCTTCGATCGCCTGCCCATGGTGATTCGTGTGCATTCGCTACCCGATGTGCCGCCGGGCAGCCCCGTGGAACTCAAGGTCACCTCGGTCGATTTCCTGGATGCGGAACTGAAATGCCAATTTGTGCGTATCGTCGGCACCGATGATCCGGCGTAAAATCGTCGCGTTTCCTTCTCATCTGTGACGAATGAGTGGAACCTTCGCGGGCGAGGTATAAACCTCGCCCTTGACCAAAGGGAGCATGGCTCCCTTTGGAAACCCTGAATTCGGAACCCCGCGGCTTGCCGCGGGAAATCTCGGGATTGAACACGCAGATTCCAGGCTTGAAGTGGCGACCGCGCCTTCCGCGATTGAGTGATCTCACGTGGGGTCCCTTTGCCACCATGGATGCAGCGCAGAAGGTCCTTACTTTTGCCGTCGGCGTTTCGCTGCTGATACACGCCGTGATCCTGTCGATCCACTTCAAGCTGCCCGATGCGCTGCGCAAGCTGACCACGCCGCAGACCCTCGAAGTGGTGCTGGTCAATTCCAAGTCCACCCGCCGGCCGCTCAAACCCGATGTGCTGGCGCAATCGAACGTGGACGGCGGCGGCAACACCGATGCTGATCGTCGCGCCAAGTCCACCTCGCCCGTGACCAGCAGCGAGAAGTCCGGCGATGACCTGCGCCAGGCCTCACAGCGCGTGCGCGAACTGGAAGCCGAGCAGCGCCAACTGATGACGCAGACCAAACCTGTCACGCCGCCGGTGCAGCAATCCACGGCGCAACAGACGCAACCCGTGCCCAAGCTCACTCCGTCCGGCGCCGATCTGGTCAATCGCTCCATGCAGATGCTGCAGCTCGAAGCGCAGATCGCGCGCAATGTGGACGAGTACAACAAACGCCCCCGCAAGCAGTTCGTCGGCGTGCGCGCCAGCGAGTTCCGTTTCGCGCAGTACGTCGAAGACTGGCGCCTCAAGGTGGAGCGCATCGGCAACAACAATTATCCCGAGGCGGCGCGCGGCAAGCTCTACGGCAGCCTGCAGATGTCGGTGAGCATCAAGTCCGACGGCAGCATCGATTCAGTCGAGATTCGCCGCTCGTCAGGGGTGCCCGTTCTCGACAAGGCGGCAGAAAACATCGTGCGCATGGCCGCGCCCTACGCCCCGTTTTCGTCCGACATCCGCAAGGACACCGACATCATTGAAATCACCCGTACCTGGCACTTTGCGCAGGGCGACCGGTTGTTCGGCGATTGAACGGGGCCGGTTCGTGAACCATTGCTGCGCCGTCATCGGCCATCCTGTCATGTTTGCGCGCCTGTATTTGCATTTGTCGCGTTTCAACGCGATCTGATCGCCGCCATGCTGCCGCGCATCTGGAAGCTGTTCTGCTACGCGCTGGGCTTCGCCGTGCTCGGTTTCGTGCTGGTGCAGTGCTGGTTCCTGATGCATATCCTGTACTGGAACCACTGGAGCCCCGCCAGCACCAGCTTCATGGAATCGCGGCTCACCAAGCTGCGAGAATCCAATCCCAAGGCCGAACTCAAATACCTGTGGGTCGATTACGCTAGGATCTCCACGCAGGCCAAGCGCGCCATCATCGCCGCCGAAGACATGAAGTTTGTCGATCACGAGGGCTTCGACTGGGACGGCATCCAGCGCGCCATCGAAAAGAACCAGAAGAAGGGCAAGGCCGTCGCGGGCGGTTCCACCATCACCCAGCAACTGGCGAAAAATCTGTTTCTGTCCGGCGAACGCTCCTACATCCGCAAGGGTCAGGAGGCGGTCATCACGCTCATGCTCGAAGGCGTCATGGACAAGCGTCGTATCCTCGAGCTGTATCTCAACGTGGCGGAGTGGGGTGTGGGCGTGTTCGGCATCGAAGCCGCGGCGCGCCATTACTATGGCATCAGCGCAGTATCACTCGGCCCCGAGCAGGCGGCACGCCTGGCGGCCATGCTGCCTCGACCGCAGTATTACGACCGCAATCGCGGATCGGCGTATCTGTCCGGATATACCGAAAGGATTCTCGGCCGCATGGGGGATGCGCAGTTGCCGTGAGGCGCCGTCGCGTACCGCCAGAGGGACGATGCCCGGAGATCCGCGCCAGTCCTTGATCTACAGGCATTGGTTTGGCCTGGCTGGCAGGTCGTTGGGCTAGACAGTCCATTCGCTGCGTAGCAGCGACACCAGAACCTGATCCACCCAGGCGCCGCGCCGCCAGGCCGCCTCACGCTGGCGACCCTCTTCGACAAAGCCGGTGCGGGCATGGATGATCTGTGACGCCGAGTTGGGCGCCAGATAGTTCGACATGATCTTGCGCAGGCCGAGTTCCTCGAAACCGCGCCTGACGATCTGCCGCAGCACGGCGCCGCCCAATCCCTTGTTCCATGCCGCGCGCTCGCCGACGACGATGAAGAAGCGTGCCACGCCGTTGACCAGGTCATAGTCTTCGAGGCCTGCCATGCCGACGAACCGTCCCTCCATTTCGATGGCCAGACGACACCAGGCCTCGCCCATGACGAAGCCCAGCGCATGCGGGTACAGGATCGGACGCTGGCAGCGGTCTTCCAGCCACAC
>CANIIN010000019.1 GCA_947467405.1 Betaproteobacteria bacterium
AAGCCGCGCACGCGAACTGCTGCCCAGCCCGGACTTGCGCGGCATGCGCATACTGGTGGTCGAAGACGACTGGACGACGGCGGCCGTCCTGGAAACCATGCTCTCCAGCATGACCTTCGTCTGCAGGTCGGTTGCCTCGGGCCAGCGGGCGCTGCAGGCGCTCCTGGAATCGGAGCGCAACGGCACCCCCTATGACCTTGTTCTCCTCGACTGGCAAATGCTGGGCAGCATGGACGGGATCCAGACCGCGCAAGGCATCCGTGATCTCGGCCTGACGCATCCGCCCCAGCTCATCATGCTCACGGCGCACGCCGGCGAAGACCTGATGAAGCAAGCCAGCGCGGTCGGGATCGAGAGTTTTCTCATCAAGCCCGTCACGCCATCGCTGTTGTTCGACACCATGATGCAACTCATCGCCCCCCACGAGCGTTTTCCGAATCTGCCGATCACGCCCGTTGCACAGAACGCCGATCCGCTGGCCGCCATCCGTGGAGCACGGATACTGCTGGTGGAAGACAACGAACTCAACCAGTTGGTGGCCCGCGACGTGCTGAGTGATGCCGGCCTGGCCGTGGACATCGCCGAAAACGGTGCCGTCGCCCTGGAAATGGTTCAGGCGGCGCATTACCACCTGGTCTTCATGGACATGCAGATGCCGGTCATGGACGGCATTGCCGCCACCATCGCCATTCGCGGCCTGCCCGGGTTGACCGAGCTGCCCATCATCGCCATGACCGCCAACGCCATGCATCAGGATCGTGACCGCTGCCTGGCCGCCGGCATGAACGACTATGTGTCCAAACCGATCGAACCCGACCAATTGTGGGGGGTGCTGACGCGCTGGATCAGTCCGCAGGACGTGGCGCGAGTCGGCGCTGCGGCGGTCGCGCCGGCCCTGCCGGCGGCGGTCGGCCGCGACACATCAACCGACTCCACAACGGCCGGAGACGCCAGGCAGCCGGACGACGCCGGGCCGGCGTACCTTGGCATAGACGGTCTCAATACTGAGGCCGGCTTGAAACACGCGTCGGGAAAATCCTCCCTCTATGAGGCGTTGCTGCGTCAATTCGCCCAGCGCGAGGGAAGCATCCTGACCGAAGCAAGGGCGGCACTGGCAAGGCGCGACCCGAAGAGCGCCGAGAGAGCATTTCACACGCTGAAAGGCGTTGCCAGCACCATCGGAGCCGACGGCATCTGGCCGCTGGCGGCAGAACTCGAGCACGCTGTCCGGGAGAACCAGCCGCTGGCCGTGTCCGATACCCGGCTGGACGCTCTCGAGGAAAAGTTGTCCGCCCTGATGGCGGCAATCCATGCGCGCTTGCCGCCCTCGTCGACGCTCGCGCAGGAAGGGCCGGTGGAGGCGGGGCCATTGCAGTCGACCTGCGCCGCGCTCCTGCGCGCCATCGGCACGGACGACATCGGGGCCATCGGCCTTCTGCGCCATCACGGCGGCATGCTGCTGGCCGCCTTTTCGGACGACTTCCCGGCGCTTGAGAAGGCGCTGCAGGCATTCGATTTCGTCGCGGCGCAGCGCATCCTGCAACAGGCCTGCCACCGCGCCGGCATCGTCGTCGATGCGACGACCGCCCGACCTTCAATCACGGCAACTCGCATCCAAAGCTGATCCTCGCCGTTTTTCCGGGAACATTCCGCTGCGGATGACTGTCAAATGGAAAAATTCCGCGTATCGAAAGTCCAGACGCGGTTGCCTTCGTGCAGGAGTGGAACGGTCACCGCGATCCTGTCGGCCCGGTGGAGCGCCTCCACGAAGCGCGCGTTATCGTGCAAGTACAACCGTCTGCTGTCGCCATCGGAAGGCACCGTGGCGTCAAATGCGACGGGCGCATCGTCTCCCGCCTGAACCATCACGCGGCAGGTCTGCGCCCCCCGGCAAGGCATTTGCCCGGCCGCGACGGTGAAGTACACGGGCGTGCTGCCATCCGTCATTTTCATGATCATCAGGCTAGCGGACACCTCATTGCTCTGCAGCCCGTCGAGATTGTTGCGGTTGCTGCTGACGACCGACGCGGACATCACGCCCTCGCCGGTCAGCGCATCCTGCAATGCGGAGTATTTCCAGGCGTCGGCGCTCGCAGCCACAACGGACTGCGCCTTGCCCCGGTGCGAGGACATGGACAGCACCTGCAGAATCGTGGCCAGGACCATCGCGGCGGCCAACAACGCGATGACGGCGAGAAAATACATCCTGGTCTTGTCGAGGCGCACCCCGACTCCACCGGCATACGCCTCGATTTCATTGGCGTGGCGAAACCTCAGCCAGGTTCGCAATGATCGGTAGTAATCCGCCGCAGTCGCCGCCACGTAGGAACGATCGCGATTCGCGCTCTTCGAGGCAGTCAACCTCGCGCCTCCTGGCTTCGAATCAGAATTCATGTCGCCCCCCTCACTTCAGTGCACGGCGGATTGCTTTCGGGGTCATTAAACCCAATTCACCACATCGAGAGAGTTAATTTTTGTGAACCGTTTTCCGGGAGGTGCGGCGCAAAACCATGCCAAGCTGGATTCGCGCTCGCCGCTGGCGCGTCGTCCGGCATGACGGGTGAATAATTTTGCAATGATTGTCTGACGCATGACATGAGCGAACAGCCACCTGCCGACCGCAACGCCCTGACCGCGCGAGGTTGACGCGAGATCAGCCGCGAGCCATCGAAGCGGCCGCGATGCCGAGATCCTGCGCAGGATGGGACGCCGCGTGGCGGTGCAACTGCAACAGGGCACCGAGCGCAGAAAGCGTGTCAGTCATGGGCAGCCTGGCCACGATTCGCAGCCCCGTGCCGCGCATGCTGCGCTCCCACCTGTCCGGGACCTGGAGGGAAGGAGGAGCGGTCAACACCAGCGGGGCATTGCAACGACAGCGCGCGAGAAAGTCCAGCGCATCGCCACACGCATCGCCGCCGATCATCACATTGACGGCCAGCACGGTGGGTGTGCTGCGGAAGTACGACGTCTTGAACGACTCGACGTCACTCGCCAGGGCCACATCGTAGCCGGCGTGACGCGCCTGCGACGCATACCGGGGGTGACAGGGCATGTTGTCATCCAGAACCAGCAGCAGGCTCTTCACCTCCGACATCGGCAGCGGTTCGTCCATCCGATCATCAGTATGCACAGGTCGAACCGACGCGGGCGCGCTCCAGGAAGTTCGGAATCTGGTTCGCATTGCCACCCTTTTGCACCGTCCCCAGGACATTCAGGCCCATCTGCTTGGCCATCTCCGAGAACGAGCTCAGATAGCGAAAATCAAATCCGGAGGCAAAGATGACCGACCCGGCGAATCGACGAGCGCCGAGGAATTCGATGGCGCTGACGGACATGTCGGTTTCCAGGAACAGGTCCAGTATGACAACCGACGGATTGAAATCCACGAACGCCGCGATGAATTCCTTGGTGGTCGCGACACCCAGCGTGTCGTAACCCAACTGCCGCCCATGGCGCGTGACCAGCGCGATGAACTGCCTGTTGTCATCGAGGACGAGCAGACGGTTGGCGTTGGCATCAGCGGATTTCTCCTCGTCAGCCGCCGGATTTCCCGGGGTCCTTGAGGTCATATCTTGCCCATTCATGTCGCCCCGATCATCTTCGAACGTGTTGCCTGTGCATGCTGCTCAATCCTTCATCATCGGCAGGCGCATCGCCACGGTCGCGCCCTTGCCGGCTGGCCGATTAATCACGCGCGCATCACCGCCCGACACCAATGCGACCTGGCGAACCAGCCACAGGCCGAGCCCGGCATGACCCCTGCCGCGGGTACTGAAACCGGCCTGGAAGGCGCGCACGCGCGCCTGCGCACTGAAGCCGGCGCCGTTGTCGCGGAAAACGATGTCGACAAAATCCTGCCTGCCCGACCCATCCTGCCGGCTTGGCAGGGGACGGGCGACCGAGCACTTGATGTCGAGGGTGCAGTCCTGCCCGGCCGCCTCGACCGAATTGCGCACCATGGCGTGGAGCGCCAGATCAAGGTAGTGGCGGTCGGTCAAGACGCGCGCGCGCACCTTCGGAACCTGCAACTGAATCGCTTCGCCAAGGCCAGTCGTGTCGCGCAACGACGGCACCAGCTGCTCGAGAAATTCGCTCATGTCGACCGGCTCGAAGCAGAAGGGTTCATGATTCGCCGCCGCCACCAGACTGGCGGAGAGCGCCTCCGCGACGTCCAGCGACAGCAGCACGTCGTCCAGCATGGCCCGTGAATCATCGTCGGCAGCCGACGCGCGCAACAACAGCGCATTGCCGCGCGACACCGCCAGGACATTGTTCACCGAATGCGCGGTATTGCGCACCAGACGCGACACGTTTTCGAGATGGGCCTTGTGCAGCGCGAGCGGCGCAGGCACGGCGGGAGACCGGCTGCGCCTGGCGCGGCCGACCGTGCTGTCGATGTCTGGTGTCCCCATTTTCATGCTTTCTTCATACCCACCGATGCGCCTTTGCCACCGGCTTGCCATACGACCGGCCTGCGCCGGTTTCCCGCCGATTGGCGTGACGTTATTGACGCGAATTGCTGCAGGTCAAGTTACTTCCTGCCATTTGATACAGAATGAGTCTACGGGATGGGCGTCCGGCGGAAGTTGATATTTGTAAATTGCCGACAACACCGGAGACCGATGCCGTGGGACGCAACCGCCCGGGGTTCAGGCCGTCACGCCGTGGCACGACGAAAAGCCCTGCCCGGCGCAACTTGTCACCACGCTGGATCGTGGCGAAACCTCACCAATTGACGCGCAGTCCGTCAGTGAAGGAAACCCTGAACAAGGGGGGCTTGCCCCCTTGTTCAGTGAATACTTAAGGAAGCGGTGATCAAGTTGCGAATATGCACAAGGCCGTCGGCGCTTCCCTCTGAAGTGGGGGATATACAAGGGGGCTTGCCCCCTTGTTCAGTGAATACTTAAAATTTCCCTTTGAAATAATCGGCCAACCTGGAATGCAGACCTATGCAAAGCCCCGATCACGAATTCCCGGCTGAGGGCGGCGTTCCCCACGCCGGCGCCCATGGCAAGGCACGCGTGGCGGCGCTGGAAGATGACCCGACCATCCGCAATCTGCTCAAGCGGCTGCTGGAGCCGGAGTTCAGCATGTCCTTCCCGGCGTCCGGAACGCTGCTGTCGGACGCCATACAGAACGGCGAAGTCGATCTGGTGCTGCTTGACATCCTGCTGCCCGGCGAAGACGGCATATCGATTGCACGCAGCATCCGCGCCCGGTCGGATATTCCCGTCATCCTGCTGTCCGGGCTGTCATCGTCGGAAACCATCGCCACCGGCCTGAACGTCGGCGCGGACGATTACATCACCAAGCCATTCCAGGCCAACGTGCTGCGCGCCCGCATTCGCAGCGCGTTGCGCCGCGCCCGCGTATCGGCATTGACATTGACATCGACATCGACATCGACATCGACAAGCGATCATCCGAACCAGACGCAGTTCACGGTCATCGGCAACGCCCGCATCGACCTGTGGTCGCGGGTGGCGAGCAACGCAGCGGGCGATTCCGCCACGCTGACCGAGAAGGAACTGCAAATCCTGATGGCGCTGGCACGCCATCCCGGCACCGTGGTGGATCGTGACACACTGTCGTTACTGGTCAGCGGTCAGGATTGGTCTCCCATCAACCGATCACTGGATGTGCACATCAGCCACCTGCGCAAGAAGCTGTGCGGCTTGAGCGGAATCCCCAAGCTCATCACCAGTTCACGGGGAATCGGTTACGCGCTGCGCGTCGATCGTTCCGATGCGTCCTAACGACTCCGCGCGGTCATCCAACATGCCCCTGTCAGGAAATACCGCCAACGCCAAGCCGCTTGACCCGCTGGCCAGCGGCTTCCTGGGCTGGAGCCGATTCATCCGTGACCTGATCGTCAGCCCGCTGGTGGCCGCGACCCTCATCACCATCATCCTGTTCCTCGCCACGGCGATCACTGTCGCTCACAACGGCCAGGAGCGCGCGCGGCGGGAGGAAAAAGTGCTCCTGGAAACCTTCGCCCTCTCGCTGAGCGAGCACATCAAACAGGCCATCAATCGCGGCGACGATCTGCTCGTCCAGATTCGTGATGCCTATCTGCGCGATCCCAAACACATCAAGGATGTCCTCGAAGCGCACAACAGGACCGTCGATCGGTCGGTATTCCCGCTGGAAGCGCTCATGGATGCCCAGGGCATCATGATTGCCTCCAATGCCGACACGCGCATTCCGACACCCCGCGTCGACCTGAGCGATCGCGAGCACTTTCGCGTCCACAAGGAGGCCAGCGATGCCACCAAGGATCCGATCTTCTTCAGCAAGGTGGTGGTCGGGCGCGTGTCCGGGAAGGCGGTGTTGCAGATCACCCGGGCCATGCGGTCTGCGGCCGGCGAGTTCCTGGGCGTGGCGGTGGTATCGCTCAACCCGGAGGAGTTCGTCAACCCCTACCGGCGCATGGGTGGCGCAGACAGCATCATCGCCATCATCGGATTCGACCGCGTCGGCCGATTGCGCGTCAGCCATGACAAGACCGACTATTCCGTCGACTACTCAAAGTCCACGGGCATTGATGAAATGATCTCGCGCAACAGCGGCACGCTGGAAATCACCAGCGTCGCCGATGGCGTGCAGCGCATCTACGCCTATCGCCACATCGAGGGACTGCCGCTGCTGGTCTCGGTCGGCTCATCGACCCGTGAAGTGCAGAACATGTCCTCCGCATTCTTTTTCGGCAACCTGCCGACCATTTCGCTCATGGTCGGCGCCTCCCTGCTCGGCCTGCTGGGGCTGGCGATCTGGTCCCGCATCCTGATGCTGCGCCTGATGCGCAGCAACGAAGCCCTGGCGGGGACCATGCGCGAAATGGCCATGGCCAACAGCGCCCAGCGCCATTTCATCGCCACCATCTCGCACGAACTGCGCACGCCGTTGCACGGCATTCTGGGACATGCCGAGATCCTGTCGCTGGACTCGCCACCGGGACCGCTGCGGGAGAGTGCCGAGGCGATATTCAAGAGCGCCGGCGACCTGCGTTCCATGGTCACCCAACTGCTGGACATGGCCCGTGTCGAGGCCGGCAAGGAAGTGCTGCACCTGGAACCGGTCAACGTGGCCATGATCATCGACGAGGTGTCCCAGCTGCACCGCGCGGCGGCAACGCACGCCGATCTCTCGTTCACGGTCGACACCAGCGCCGTGCGCAACCTCGTCATCGTCAGCGATTCCATTGCACTGAAACGCTGCCTGCACAACCTGCTCAGCAACGCCGTCAAGTTCACGGCTCGCGGCGGCATCACGGTCACCGCCACGGCCGACGACAGCGCCAGGGTGCGCATCTCCGTTGCCGATACCGGGGTTGGCATCGCAGCGGAGAACATCGACAAGGTGTTCGATTACTACAGCTATCTGAGCCAGGTGGCGAACCGCAATGCGGCGGGAACCGGCCTGGGGCTGGCGCTGTGCCGGAAGCTGATCGAAATGCTGGGCGGACGGCTGTGGGTCGAGTCGAGCCCTGGAGAAGGCTCGGTGTTCCACATCGAACTGCCGCCGAGCACGCCGACCGTCGCCGGCCAGCCCTCCCGCGGGACCGGACCATCCGGGAAGGATGAACATTGAAGATCCTTGTCGTGGACGATGATGACGGCAATCGCCGGCTCGCCTCGCGCATGTTGATGCGCAACCCGGTTTATGCCGTGCAGGAGGCCGACGGCGGGCTGACCTGTCTCGCCATGGCGCAAAGGGAACATTTCGACGCCGTCCTGCTGGACATCAGCATGCCGGGCATGGACGGCATCGAAGTGTGCCGGCGACTGCGCAAGATGCCGGACTATGCGACAACCTGCATCATCGCCTGCACCGCCCACGCCGGAACGCGGGATCGCGACGACTTCCTGCAGCAGGGATTCTCGAGCGTGCTGACCAAGCCCTTCCTGCTGGAGGAGTTGTTCGCCGTGCTGCCGGCGCCGATGGACAACTGATCGCCCCGCTCTATACCGGTACGGTGGACTGCAGCGACGAAACACGGACAATCCGCTTGGCCAAGAACCCCGCACAAGGCTCCACGGGCGGTGAAGCGCGCGGGGGAATCAAGCCCATGAAAACCCGGGAAGCCTTCTCCGCGCCGGGGGAGATGCCTGAAGAACGGCTCCAGATGGGCATCTACAAGCATCCGCGCCATTTTCCATGACGGCATCAGCAGTAGAAGCGTTCCTTCAGTTCATCGAGCCCCAGCGTGCGCAGCATCTCCTGCAACCGCTCGGCCGGGCGGCGGCGCGGCAGGTCCTGGTAGCGCGCGATGATCAGCTCGTTCTTCAGCGAGTGCTCCCAGCCAACCAGTTCGGTGACCGTGACCTGGTAACCGTGCGCCTCCAGTTGCAGGCAGCGCAGCACGTTGGTGACCTGGCTGCCGAATTCGCGCGTGTGCAACGGGTGGCGCCAGATCTCGGTCAGCACGCTCTCGCCCAGCGCCTTGCCCTTGTGCTTTCGGAACATCGACGCGACCTCCGCCTGGCAGCATGGCGCCAGCACCATGAAGCGCGCCTGGCGCTCGATGCCGAAGCGGATGGCGTCGTCGGTGGCGGTGTCGCAGGCGTGCAGTGCCGTGACGATATCGATGCGCGCCGGCAGTTCCGGGCTGGCGATGGAGTCGGCCACCGACAGGTTGAGAAAGCGCATGCCATCGAAACGCAGGCGCTGGGCGAGGTCACGCGACTTCTGCACCAGTTCCTCGCGCGCCTCGATGCCGATCACCTGCGCGCCGTTGCCGTCGGCTGCCGCCGGCAGCGACTTGAAGAACAGGTCGTAGAGAATGAAGCCGAGATAGGACTTGCCGGCGCCGTGATCGACCAGCGTGACGTCCGCGTGGCCGGCCACGATCTCCCGCAGCAGCGGTTCGATGAAGTTGTACAGGTGATAAACCTGCTTCAGCTTGCGCCGACTGTCCTGGTTCAGCCGCGCATCGCGCGTGAGGATGTGCAGTTCCTGCAGCAGTTCGATGGACTGGCCGGGCCGGATGGCCTCGGCCACGTCCGCGGGCATCGTCGCCGTCGCCTTGGCAGGAACGTCGGCGACAGAAGGCCTGGCGTCGGTTTTCTTCACGCGCACTGCGGCGGGCCTGCTGGGACTGGAGCGCATCGATGAACTTTCCGGGATCGGCCCTGCCGGCGCGGCAGGATGCCGTCATTGTACCGGCGCCACTGCGCGGCATCCGACATGACTCACGGGCACATCGGCATCAGATTGATGAAAGCTTTTTCATGTGGCGCATCCGTGCGCGTTCGCGCGACCGACGTGCTCGTCGGTGCTATATTCCATTCCCCAAGACATCGCCATCACGGAGACACCCATGTCCGAACACGAAGATCACCACGGCGACGAGGATCATGACCATCACGAATGGCGCCTGCAAGGCGTGCGCGTGGTGCATGGCGACGAACTGGACGTCAACACGGCGCAGACGCCGGGCATGAACCGCGCCGCAGCCATCACCAAGGCGCGGGCCGGCGCCGAGAAGCTCTGGGCCGGCACGGTGGTGATTCACCCCAATGCCAAGACCGGCGCGCATCACCACGGACCGGTGGAAAGCGTGATCTACATCGTCAGCGGGCGCGCGCGCATGCGCTGGGGCGATCAGCTCGAATTCACGGCGGAAGCGGGCCCCGGCGACTTCATCTATGTGCCGCCCTACGTGCCGCATCAGGAAATCAATGCCAATAGCAACGAACCGCTGTCCTGCGTGCTGGTCCGCAGCGGCCAGGAACCGGTGGTGGTGAACCTCGACATCCCGATGGTGGAAAAGCCCGAGGAAGTGCGCTGGGTGGACAATATCCACGCCGACCCGGGCGCTTCCAAGCCGTAACAGGGTCGGCACAGCAATTACCTGCCGCGCATCGGCACGGCCGAGCGCGACAGCCATGCGGCCTTCGCGCCGTTCTTCCAGTTCCGATTCGACGTGAGCAGACTGTGCGCCGAGCCGGGCATGGCGCTGGCCCTGCTCATCGAGTTCGGAGTCCGGCAGCGTCCGTAGGCCGCGCGCTCCACGGGCCCATTCAAACGCCTGAAAACCCGCGCCAGATGGCGATCTACAGGCAGTTGCCGTCAGGTTCGCAGGCCGGCCACGGCCTGCGCAATGCGCCGGCAGCCCTCTTCGATGAGTTCCATGCTGGTGGCAATCGAGATGCGGAAATACGGCGACAGGCCGAAACCGGAACCGGCCACCATGGCCACCCCCGCGTTCTCCAGCAGATACAGCGTCACGTCGATGTCCGACTGCAGGGTCTTGCCCTCCGCGGTCTGGCGACCGATCAGGCCACCGCAGTTCACGAACAAATAGAAGGCGCCGCCGGGCGTGCGACACGACAGGCCGGGAATGGCATTGACACGTTGCAGCGCATGCTCGACGCGCTGGCGGTAAGTGTCCGACCACACCGGCACGAAGGACTGATCGCCGCGCAGCGCGGCCAGCGCCGCGGCCTGGCTCACCGAACTGGCGTTGCTGGTGGACTGCGACTGCAGCATGTCCATGGCGGCGATGAGGTCGGCGGGACCCGCGGCGTAGCCGATGCGCCAGCCGGTCATGGCGTAGGTTTTCGACACGCCGTTGATCAGCACGGTGCGAGCACGCAACTGCGGCTCGATGGCAAGGATGTGCGTTCTCTCGGCCGGCGACGTGCCGTCGAAGCGGATGTGCTCGTAGATGTCGTCGGCCAGCAGCATGACCTGCGGGTGGCGCAGCAGCACGTCGGCCACCACGCGCAGTTCAGCCGCGCTGTAGGTGGCGCCGGTGGGATTGGACGGCGAGTTCAGGATCAGCCATTTCGTTTTCGGCGTGATGGCGGCTTCGAGGTCGGGGCCGCGCAGCTTGAAGCCCTGCTCCTCGCCGCAACGCACGATCACCGGCGTGCCGTCGTTGGCCAGCGTCATGTCCGGGTACGACACCCAGTACGGCGCCGGCACGATCACTTCGTCGCCGGCATCCAGCGTCACGGCCAGCGCGTTGAAGATGGCGTGCTTGGCGCCGCAGGTGACGATGATCTCCTTGGCGCCGTAGGTGAGGCCGTTCTCCTTTTGCAGCTTGGCGGCGATGGCCTCGCGCAGCGCCGGCGTGCCGGCCGTGGCGGTGTAGCGCGTCTCGCCGCGCTCGATGGCATCCATGGCGGCGCGGCGGATCGGCTCGGGCGTGTCGAAGTCCGGTTCGCCCAGCGCGAAGCTGATGATGTCGCGGCCCTGGCGGCGCAGCTCGGCGGCGCGTTCCGATGCCGCGCTGCTGGGCGAAGGTTTGATGCGCCGCACGCGCGCGGCGAGTCTCGATGACGGGTTACTGGTTCCATCCATATCATTCTCCTGCTTGTCTGACACTTCACGCGCTTCACGCGCCTCACGCCTCACGCTTCACGCTTCACGCCTCACGCCTCACGCCTCACGCCTCACGCCTCACGCCTCACGCCTCACGCCTCACGCCTCACGCCTCACGCCTCACGCCTCACCCCTCACGCCTCATACCTCACGCCTCACGCCTCACGCCCTCATCAAAGGTCTCACGTCACCCGCGCCCCCAGCGCGGTCACGAAAGCTCGCGTGCGCGGGTCCTGCGGATGGTTGAAGAACTGCTCGGGCGGCGCGCACTCCACGATGCGCCCGGCGTCCATCATGATGATGCGGTCGGCAATGCGCCGCGCGAAGGCCAGTTCGTGCGTGACCACCACCATGGTCATGCCGTCGCGCGCCAGCGCCTGGATGGCATCCAGCACCTCGCTGACGATTTCCGGATCGAGCGCCGAAGTCGGCTCGTCGAACAGCAGCACCTCGGGGTTCATGGCCAGGGCGCGCGCAATCGCCACACGCTGGCGTTGCCCACCGGAGAGTTCCAGCGGATAGGCATTGAACTTGTCGGCCAGACCCAGTTGCGACAATTTCGCTTCGGCAAGTTGCTGTGCGGCGGCCGGCGTCAGACCGAGGATGCGCTCCGGGCCGATGGACACGTTGCGGCTGGCGCTCAGGTGCGGAAACAAATTGAAGCGCTGGAACACCATGCCGATGCGACGCCGCTGGCGATCGAGTTCGCCTTCGGACAAGGGGCGGGAGGGCGCTGCCCGCGTGCCGTTCCTGGCCGCTTCACGCACGCCGATGGCTTCGCCCTTGAGGCGCACCGTGCCGGCGTCCGGCGTGACGAGGTGGTTGATACAGCGCAGCAACGTGGACTTGCCGGAACCGGATGGCCCGATCACCGCCAACACCTCGCCCTTGTGCACCTTGAGATCGACGTCATCCAGCACCAGCAGGCCGCCCAGGCGCTTGGACAGGCCGCTGGTTTCCAGCACCAGCGGCGCGGCGGTGGAGGCCGTCGTCGCCGCCACCCTAGTCACGCTGCCTGCCGATGACGTATCGGCACCCGGTGTCGCTGCGAGCGGGCGCGCCAGCGTGCTGCGATCGGTAAAGGCGCGCGCCAGGCGCTTCTCGATGCGATGCTGAATGAAGGTGACCACGCTGATCATGCCCAGGTACCAGATCGCCGCCGCGGCGTAGATTTCCAACGGCCGGCCGGTGGACTGCGCCAGTTGCTGCGAGGTGCGCAGCAGTTCGGAAATCGAGATCACCGACAAGAGCGAGGTCGCCTTGATCATGTAGCTGTAGTTGTTGCCGGTGGGCGGCACGATGACGCGCAGCGCCTGCGGCAGCACCACGTAGCGAAACACCTGAAAGCGCGTCAGGCCCAATGACAGGCCCGCCTCGCGCTGCTCGTTCGTGACCGACAGCAGGCCGGCGCGCACGATCTCGGTCATGCGCGCGCCTTCGTTGAGTCCCAGCGCCAGGAGGCCGGTGGCGATCACGCTCAGGCGCACGCCCACCTGCGGCAACACGGCATAGAAGAACAGGATCTGCACCAGCAGCGGCGTGCCGCGGAAGATCCACAGGTACAGCCAGGTGATGACGCGCGGCAGGCGCGCGCGCAGCAGGGCCATCGGCGCCACCGCGATGCCGATGGCGATGCCGATCAACTGCGCCACGGTGGCCATCCAGATGGTGATCCACATGGCCTTCAAGAGCAGCGGCGACGCCACCACCTGCAGGAACAGCGCCTGATCGAGGCTGCCCATGGCGTTCAGTGTCTGGCCCTGATACCTGGCAAGGCGCGGCTCAAACCGGCGCGCGTTTCAGCGCGACAAAGCCGGGTCGGGTCTGGCGCGCATCGTCAAGCACGTAGCGGAAGCCGCCACGACGCACACCGGCGGCGGCGAAGTCCAACGCGCTCACCAGTCCCGGCGGCGCAATGATCACGTCGTGCGTGGCGTTGACAATGGCGTTGGCCGCGCCGAACAGCGACAGCGCGGCGGGCTTCAGCGACGCGCGCACGTGATGCGCGCCCTGGATCTCGATGGTGTCGGCGACTTCCAGGCCGTGCTTCTCGGGCTGGTAGAACATCACCAGCCGCATCGAAATCACCACCTGATCGCCGCGCTTGCCGCGACCCTCCTGCGAGATGCCGATGACGCGGCCGGGTTCGAGCATGCCCAGCATGGGCGTGCCGGAATCGACCGCAAAGGCGGCGGTGGTGGTTTCCCATTCCTCGTCCACGCCGTCGATCTCCATGCCGAGGCGCTCGGCGATGGCGGCAATCGATTCGGGCATGCCCATATGACCGACGATCTTGCCGGCGGCGATTTTTTCGCGGAACTCGTCCGGCCACAGGCCGTAGCCGACGTGCTCGATGTCGCCGGGGCCGGTGCCGGTCACATCGATGGTGCGGCTGATGCGCACCGCCTCCACGCCCGAGGTCACGCGCGACAAGAGCAGCGGCAGCGTGTCGAAGCTGAAGCCCGGGTTGATGCCCACGCCGGAGATCGACACCTGCTTCGCCCTGGCCGCGGCATCGAGCCGCCCCGCCACCGGCGCAAAACGCAACGCCGGATGGAACATGGCTTCGGACGCCGACAGAACATTGAGCCCTGCATCGAGCGCGCCAGTCAGCTG
>CANIIN010000020.1 GCA_947467405.1 Betaproteobacteria bacterium
CCTGCCCTGGCGTCGGCACCAGCCCGGGTTTCACCACACCGAGGGTCGGGACTAGATACCAGAGAAACACCATCAGCACCCACGGCAGGACGCGCATCGCGACCGGAATGAGCACGCGCCGCGCGAATGTGGTTGGGCCCTGTTGGGTCACGTTGTCTCCTTTGCGCGAACGAACCGTCCGGATGTGAGATTGCCCGAACTCATCGCATCGATTCGCACTGATCGCACACTAAGAGCAAGATCGCCGGCATGTCAAGAATCGCGTCGGCCGCTCAGGCCGTGCCCACCGGTTCCATCTGCGGCAACTCGTCGTCAGGCCGCGTATCTATCATAGCTTCGAGTTCCTTGCGCACCTTTGCATAGCCGGGGTCGTCGAACCGGTTCACCATTTCGTGCGGGTCATCGACGAGGTCGTAGAGTTCGCCGGTTCCGGTGACCTTCTCAAGCGTCAGGCGCCGCCCCGCCGTGCGCACGGTGCGCAGATCCAGCGGAACGCCGCAGCGACCCGAACGCATGTCCCATTCGTTCAACGCGAAATCGCGAGTTGCATCGCCCTCGATTAACGGCCGCAGGCTGCTACCGTGGACGGCCCCGAGTGCGCTCGCCCCGGCGTAATCGAGAAACGTCGGCAACAGGTCCAGGGTCGATACCGGCTGCGCCGACACCTTGCCCGCGGGAACCCCCGGCCCGCGCGCGATTAGACCCACACGCAATAAGCCGTCGTACATCATCGGCCCCTTCAACACCAGACCGTGATCGCCCAGCCACTCGCCGTGGTCAGAACTGTAAACAACGATAGTGTTGTCTGCGAGCCCGAAGTCACGCAGCGCGATCAGAATGCGGCCCACGTTGTGGTCGATCAGCGCGATCATGCCGTAGTAGTTGGCGATGAGCTGGCGCAGTTGCGCGTCGTTCAGTTCGGGGATTCGCGAAAATTCCTCGCGCAACTTCTTCAGGTGCGCGGGCAGCTGCGGTTCGTTTTCGAGGCTGGCACGGTGCCACCAAGGACGCCGCTCCAAATCGCGCGTCCGGTGCAACGGCAGGTCGACTTCCTCGGGATCGTGGAGCCTCCCCCAGGGCTCCGGCGCATCAAAAGGATGGTGCGGGTCGGGAAACGACGCCCACAGGCAGAACGGCTTTGCCTGGTTATCGCGGATATAGTCGATGGCGCGATTGCCTACCCAAGTTGTGTTGTGCCAAGCCATCGGCAGTGCCGAATGAAAAGTCTGTGGCGTGCCAGACTCCGGCGGCAGATGAGTATTATAGAGGCGGTCGCGTTCCTCGCCCAAGCCGTTTGCGTGATACCAGCGCTCGTAATGCTGCCCGCGCGGCGGTCTGGACGGCAGATAGCGGTTATGCCCGAGCAGCATCATTTCGACGTGATCGAACCCCATATACGGGCCAATCCAGTCCGGCCCGAAATCCGGAGAACTGTCGAAGCACTCCGGCGTACCCGTAGGCTTGAAGGTGAAATAGCTTGAGAAGTGCGCCTTACCGATGAATCCTGTGGCATAGCCCGCGCGGGACAGCGAACCGGCCATGCCTCGCCCGCCAATCTCAGCCGACAAGTCGATGCCATTGTCGGAGACGCCGTGCGTCATCGGCAAAAGGCCGGTCAGAATTGAGGCCCGCGCCGGCTGGCACACCACATTCGGCGTGATGCAGGCGGAAAAGTGAGTTCCCTCGCGCGCCATCTGGTCCAGATGCGGAGTCTTGACCTTGCGGCCCGCGAATCCGTAGCAGTCGGCGCGCTGCTGATCCGAGGTGATGAAGAGGATATTCGGCTTGCGCGCGCGGTCTGACTGTTTGTCTTGCATCGTTACACTCCCATTGCGAAATCTAGCGTGAAAATCCCATGCTCAGACGCAAACGGCCGCGCTCCAGCTTGAATGTGCGCAACGTTCCCTGGCGCGCCAGCTCCTCCACCAGCACGCGCAGCGGCTGCTTGACGCTAGGTCTTTCCTCGAACGTGGTTTTTTCCCGATTGAGCGCGTCGATGTGCTCCTTGCCGTAGAACAGATTGAGCAATCGCTGTTCATCCGATGCGAAGGGGCCGTGCTCGCGCTCGAAATCCTTCAATATGCTCGCCCCGAACGCCTTTTCCGGTGACTCCCGCTCCGCGGATTTTCCGCCGAGGATACGATCCAGCACGTTGGGATCGATCGGCGCCCCCGAATTGCCGTAGTGGCCGCGCGCGTAGAGAGAAACTTCGCGTGGCACCGTCTTGTAGCGCTCGCCCTGGATCACGTTGAAGGTCGCCTGCACGCCGACGAACTGGGAGAACGGCGTCACCATGATCGGATAGCCGAGCTCGGCGCGCACCCGGCCGGCTTCCTCGAGCACTTCATCCAGCCGATGGTACAGCCCCAGTTCGCGCAACTGGTTCTTGAAATTGGACATCATTCCGCCGGGGATCTGGTGGCCGATGAAACGCTGGTAGCGTATCGGATCGAAAGCCGTCTTCTGGCCGACCGGCTTGCCCTCCGCGTAAGCAACCCAGGTGAAATAATCGTCGAGTCGGCGCAAGGCGTCGTAGTCGAGGTTCACTTCGATGCCGAGTTCCCGGGCGATCGCAGCGATGTCGAGCGTGCTGGGCAGGGAATCGCCGTTGGCGAGCGGTTCGGCAGCGGTTGTCACGGTATCGACGCCCGCCAGCATCGCCTCGCGGTAGGAGTCATGCGCGAGACCCATGGTGTGGTGCGCATAGAACTCGATCGGTACACGTCCCTTGGTCACCCCCTTAATCGCGGCCAGAAGGGTACGCGCACGATCGCCCTTGAGGATGCCGCTGGCGTCGACGACGGTGATCGAATCGACTTCGCAGTCGACGAGCTCCTGCGTCTTCTGTGCATAGTAGGCATCGGTGTGGATCTCACTGACCGAAAAGGTGAGGATCCCGGACATCTTGATGCCGAGCGCCTTGCCGATACGAAAGTGAGCGGCGATCTGCCCAATGTCGTTGAGTCCGTCGAACACCTTGATCCAGTCCGCGCCATTGCGCTTCAAGGTGCGGAACAGCAGTTCGACCACCTCGTCCGGATAGAGGCTCCAGCCGAACAGGTTGCGGCTGCGCATCAACACGTCCAGCTTGACGCCGGGTAAGTAACTGCGCGTCAGCCGCAGTCGCTCCCAGGGGTCGTCGCGCATGAATTTCACCGCAGCTTCGAATATCGCTCCCGAGCAGACGCAAGCCTTCTCGAAACCGGCCCGCGCCATGAGTTCCATCGCGCCGAGCTGCGACTCAGTCTTGATGCGCGTCGCCCACAGCGACTGCGGGCCATCGCGAAACGTCTCATCTACAAATCCAACCATGTGTCCGGACTCCAATTCTCTAACTAACTAGGTTCGCGTCAGCCTCCGCGGCATTCGGTGGACATCATGGCAAGACGGCCGGATCGGGTCGCAGCACCGCGCTCAAGCCCCCGTCGACCACCATATTCTCGCCAGTCATATAGCTCGCGTCGTCCGAGGCGAGGAAGGCACAGGCCGCAGCGATTTCGCGCGGTTCGGCATACCTGCCGAGCGGAATGCGGTTCTCCCAGCGCTTTTCCGCCCCGTTGGCGCGCAATTCCTTGTTCAGCGCCGTGACCACAAATCCGGGCGAGATAGCGTTGACACGGATGTTGTCTGCAGCCAGTTCGTTGGCAAGCTGCCGTGTAAGCGCGATCACGCCGCCTTTCGCAGCCACATAGGCGACATTGACCACGCCAAGAATGCCCGCCACCGAAGCGATGTTGACGATCGCGCCGCCGCCGTTCCGCCGCATGTGCGGCACCGCCATGCGCGCCGATAGGTAGATCGAGGTCAGATCGACGTCGAGGACGCGGCGCCATTCGTCGTACCCGGTTTCGTCCAGAGTGCCGCGTGCTGCGATCCCCGCGCTGTTGATAACCGCGTCGAGCCGGCCGAATTGCGTCGCCACCTGCGCAAATACGGCGCGCATCGAAGTCTCATCAGTCACATCTACTGCATAAGCATGGACGCGTCCGCCCTGTCGACTCAAGTCGGAGGCCGACTTTGTCGCATTAGCCGAGTCGAAATCCACCAGCGCGATCGCGGCGCCTTCGGCGACGAGCCTACCCGCTGCCGCATAGCCGATCCCCGATGCGCCGCCGGTGACCACGACAACCTTGCCCTCATACCGGCTCACCCTCGACGCCCTCCCTGGCCCGGGCGCTTGCCGTTGCCGCCCGCTTCGAGTTCGAGAAACCGGCTGAGGTGCTTCACAATGTTGTCTCCCATGGCGTCCATTTTTACGGTCAGCGGACCGGGGTTGTTCATGATCGAGTTGACTACGATGCCGAAGACGAATTGCATGGCAATACGGATTTCGCGCTCGGGCGCCCTGCGTCCCCGCGCCGACAGCCTGGGGCCGAGTACCTTCACGAAAACGTCTGCGGTGCGCCGCCCCGCCCGCCGCAGCGGCGACCAAGCGCCCGGCTGCGCCGATACGTGCCCGAGCGTCGCCTTGATCAGGCCGCTATGCTCCCGGATCGGTTGCAGCCATGCCTTGACAAGCGCTGCCACTGCATCTACGTCGGCCAGCGACGCGAAATCCTCCCGTTGCGCGGCATGCCGCACATTAGCCTCCAGGTTCTCAGCGGCGATTTCCTGCAACGCCGCAAGGAACACCTCCTTGTTCTGGAATCGATCGTAGAATGCGCCCACGGAGACGTCCGCCGAACGCGTAATCTCCGCTATTTTGATGGCCTGAAATTCCTTCGATTCGATTATCTGCATGCCCGCCTGGATCAACGCCTGGAAGGTAGCCTTGCTTCGCGCCTGCTGCGTCGGAGTTACGCCCCTAGTCTCCAGGGACGACGCTTCGCGGTGCGCGTGTTTCGTGCGCTTCGCTATCTTGCTGGCAACGGCGCGGGACTTCTTCGCAGACTGTTCGCCGAAGATTGACTCCTCCACCGTACCGGCAGCGCGCTCGGACACTACTTTGGCAGTTTGCTGTAGATCAACGAATCGACGTTCAGCGGCTTGTCTAGCACCTTGGCGTTGAGCAGGAACGTGTGAAACGCTTCGATCGAGGAGCGCTTGAAACCCAGACCGTAAAGGTCGATCACGCCCGTGACCATCTCCTTGAGAACCTCGTCCTTGTTTGGAACGTCGCCTAAGGTTATGCGTTTCTTCGCGATTTCCAGCGCTTCAGCGAAATTCTTCGGATCCTTCACCCAGCCTGTGGCGGCGGCAGTCGAGCGCACGAAGGCATCGACGAGCGGCCCGTTTTTCTCGACGAACTCCCGGCGCGCATACCAGACCACGAAGGTGCCGTTCATGGACAGCAGCTCCGCGGGCCCCTGACCCTTGCGCAGGTCCACCGATACGTCGCAAGCTTTTGTGGCGTTACAGATGGAAGGCACCGGATCCCACGTTAGAGCGGCATCGACCTGCTTCGCGGCCAGGGCTGCATAGGCAGTGTTCGGCGCACCCACTGCGATGTACGTAGCGCTGTCTCCTGGCAGGCCCGCACCGGTGAACAAGGCTTTCATCTGCAATTCGGTCGCCGACCCGCGAGCACTCACGCCGATCTTCAAACCCTTCAGGTCGCGCACGTTCGCCGGATAGCCCGCCGCCTTATTCGGCAGCGGGAGTTCCGCGCGCGTCACCAGGACATACAGGTTATTAGTAATTTGGGGTCCGACGATCATCAGGTCGTTGCCCTTGCCGACGGCCTGCATCATCACGTCAGCGGAGGTGTAGATCACGTCCAGGCTACCGGAAGCCGCGGCCTGCTGCGCCAAGGGTCCGCTCGCAAGAACGACCGGCTGGCACTTGATACGCTCTTTCTCACAGAACCCCTTGTCCACCATGGCCCAGGTGACGAGATTCAGGATATTGCCCGGGTATTCGTGATAGCGGATTGTCCCGCCCGCCTGCGCTTGCGCAAGGCCTGCGCATGCCGCTAGCGACAGTCCGACTGTCGCAATCAAGCTGTTCATGGATTTCATGCTTGCTCCTCCTTTTTGCCAGCGATTCGGTATGGCCCGCCTGCCTCACCCAGTGCTTCCCGAGGGTGAAACAACTTTCGATGGTACAGTGCTCTATAGGGCGACGCGGACCGATTTGATGCAGCATTTTGCTGCATTGCAATACCGAATCCGTATTCGAATTCGGTTAAAATCTTGGCAAAAGAATGCGCCAGCGTCAATGACAATCGCAATGCGGCGTCGGAATGCCGGGCACGCAACAGCCGGCGGCATGGACGGACAGGGACGATGCAACCAGAGGAACGCAGCGCGTCTATCGACATCGAGAATGTCAACCACTTGTTCGCAGGCGGCGTGCGCGCGGTCTGCGACGCCACCCTGCGCATCCATGCCGGAGAATTCGTTTCCGTCGTCGGTCCCAGCGGCTGCGGCAAGACTACCCTCCTCAACTTGATCGCGGGCCTGATCGAGTTACGCGACGGCCGCATTGCGGTCGCGGGAGCAGCGCCGCTCGCGGGCCGCAACGATGTCGCCTACATGCTCGCGCGTGACTGTCTCTATCCCTGGCGCACAGCGCTCGAGAACGTGATGATGGCAGGCGAGTTCCGCGGCGTGCCCAAGGCGGCGCGGATGAAGCGCGCCAAGGAGCTTCTAGGCCGCGTCGGCCTCGCCGATTTCGAGAACCACTATCCCAAGGCGCTTTCGCACGGCATGCGCCAGCGCGTCGCCCTGGCCCGAACGTTTTCGATGGACTCGCCCGTCATGCTGATGGACGAGCCCTTCGGCGCGCTGGACGCGCAAACCAAGCTGCAGCTCGAGGACGTGCTGCTCGACTTATGGAACGCGGAGAAGCGCACCGTGCTGTTCATCACCCACGACCTGAACGAAGCCGTGACCATGTCCGACCGGGTCGTGGTGATGTCGCCGCGCCCCGGCCGGATCATCGCCGATATTCCGATCCCGCTACCGCGACCGCGTTCGGTCAGGGCCTTGCAGAAGGATCCGCATTACCACGAGATCTACTCGAACGTCTGGTCGCGTCTGGAGGAAGGGCTCAGCCAGAACGGAGTGCACCCGGCATGAAAACGGAAATCCAGCGCAACAGTCCGACGGTGCTGATCGCGCAGATCGTGTCGCTGGCCGTGTTCCTGCTCCTGTGGGAGTGGGCCGCCAAAACCAAGACGGTCGATCCTCTATTCATCGGCCAGCCGACGAAAATATTCGCCTATTTGTACCAATCGACGGTCGTGGACCAGGTGCTGCTGAAGGAAGCCGTCTGGACGCTCTCGGAAACCGCGGCGGCGTTCGTTCTCGGCAGCGTCGCCGGCATTGCGTTCGGCTTGCTATTCGTGCTTTACGAACCGATCGAACGCTTTCTCGACCCCCTGTTCTCCGCTCTCAATTCACTGCCGCGGATCGCGCTCGCGCCGCTATTCCTGCTCTGGTTCGGCCTCGGTCCCTTATCCAAAATCGCCTTGGGCCTCTCGCTGACTTTCTTTATCGTACTCAACAATACTGTTGCCGGCGCGCGCAGCGTGGATTCGGACTTGATCATCCTCGCTCGCATGCTCGGCGCGGGCAAAGCGAGAATATTTTTCAAGGTGACGCTGATAAGCGCCGTGCCGACGATATTCTCGGGTTTGCGCCTAGGCCTGATCTACGCCCTGCTCGGCGTGATCGGCGGCGAGATCATCGCCTCGCAACACGGTCTGGGCCAACTCCTCAGCCTGCTCGCCAACACCTTCGAGACCAACGGCGTGTTCGCCGTGTTGTTCTTCCTCGCCGCGCTGGGCGTCACCTTGTCCAAGCTGATGAGCGCGATAGAGGCTTATCTGCTGCGCTGGCGCTGAAGCGACCGTGAACCTCAATATGCATGAATCGGCACAGCGCACCGTGCACCGCATTCCTGAAAGAGAAAAGGCCACACCATGAGCAGCATTGCCATCGTCGAAGCCCTGCGCACGCCCTTCGGCAAGCTCGGCGGCAAGCTGAAAGACTATTCGGCGGTTGAACTCGGCACCATCGTTGCCAAGGCGGCGATGCAGCGCGCCGGCGTAAAGCCGGAGGATATCGGCGAAACCTTCTTCGGCTCCGCGTTGCTCGCGGCCGGCACCTCAGTCGCCGCGCGCCAGATCAACTTCAAGGCTGGCATACCCGCCGAGACGCCCTCGCTCACGATCGATCGCGCCTGCTGCTCTTCAATGACGTGCATCGGTCTAGGCTGGATGAAGATCCGGCTCGGCGATGCAAGCGTCATACTGGCCGGAGGGATGGAGAGTTCCAGCCAGACCCCGTTCCTGATGCGGGGCATCCGCTCGGGCAAGCGCCTCGGCGATTTCACCGTCGAGGACCCGATGCAGTTCCGCAATCCGATTACCAATCGGCCAATCACCGTGGTGACCGGCGAGATGGCACTCGAATTCGGTGTTTCACGCGAGGAGCAGGACGAGTGGGCCTACGGCAGCCACATCAAATACTTCAAGGCCTTCGATAGCGGCGTGTACGCCGACGAAATCGTCGGCGTGGAGGTCGGCAATGCGCGCGCTGGCGAAATACTTGCCATCGATGAAGCGCCGCGGCGCGACGTTTCCATGGAAAGGCTGCGCGCCCTTCAGACCGCCTACGGCAGCCCGACGGTCACCGCCGGCAATGCGCCCGGCCTGAACGACGGCGCAACCGTCACGCTGCTGATGCCTGCCGAAGAGGCGCAGCGCCGGTCTATTTCCCCGCTGGGCGAGATCGTCGCCTACGCCCAGACTTCAGGCGATCTCTCTTCCTCGGTCTACATGCCCGGGCTAGCCATCCAGTCTGCCCTCAAGCAGGCCGGACTGTCCTTGCGCGACTTGAAACGCATCGAGATAAACGAGGCGTTTGCGGCAATGCCCCTGGTTTCGACCAAACGCATGGCCGATGGCGACGCAGGCGTGCTGCGTTCGCTGCGCGCCATCACTAACGTCAACGGCGGTTCGGTGGCACTGGGACACCCCACGGGAGCAAGCGGCGCACGCGTGGTGATGGCGCTGTTGCGGGAACTGCGACGCGCAGGAGGTGGGTATGGCGCCGCGGCGATTTGCGGCGGCTACGGCCAGGCAGATGCCATCATCGTCAAGGTTTGAGCGGGCGCGCGCAGCGTTCCCGGACCGACGTTTCAAGCAGTCAGCAGGCGGACATTTCCACGCGTATTTCGATCGGAGACAGCATGCCGAAGAACATGGATGAAAAACTGCAATACGAATTAACCTACCGAGACGCCGTGGATATCCTGCGCGCGGTCAAGGAATCCGAATTCTGCGATTCGCTGGAACTCGAGTTCGGCGACATGAAGCTCAGCCTGACTCGCGCTGGCGCAGGCGATGACGCGATGCGGCCCGCGATCCGTGTCGCGCCCGCGGCACCAGCGGAAGCGCCGCACAAGACGTCCGCAGCCGCACCTGCCCCGGGAGAACCGACTACCCCAAGCGCCGATGATGCCTATGCAAAGGTGATGGCGCCCATGCTCGGCACGTTCTTCGTATCCGCCAGTCCAAACGCCCCGCCCTATGTCCAGCCCGGCGACCGCGTCGCGGTGGGCGACACAGTTGGCTTGATCGAAGTGATGAAGCTCTTTACCCCGGTCACGGCCGGCGTGGCAGGCAAGGTCGTCCGCGTGCTGGCCGAAAACGGCTCGCTAGTCGAGCACGGCCAGACCCTACTTCTGATCGACCCTACCTGAGAAGGCGCCGTGCCAGCGATCAAACGTTTATTCGTGGCGAACCGCGGGGAAATCGCAGTCCGAATCATCCGCGCCTGTAAGGAACTCGACATCGAAACGGTGATCGGCGTATCGGAGGCCGACCGTGATTCTCTGGGCGCACGCATGGCCGACCGCGCCATTTGCATCGGCCCTGCGCGCTCCTCGGAAAGCTACCTGCGGCCAGACATCCTGGTTACCGCTGCCAAAGGCACCGGCTGTCAGGCCGTGCATCCCGGTTATGGCTTCCTCTCGGAACGCGCTGTGTTCCAGCGAAAGTGCGTGGAAATGGGATTGACCTTTATCGGTCCGAGCGCGGAGGCAATCGACGCCATGGGCGACAAGCTAAGCGCCATTCGGCTCGCGCGGGAGGCGGGCGTCCCGGTGGTTCCTGGTTCGGCCGAACTCAAATCCGAAACCGAGGTGCGCGAAGCTGCCGCCGCCATCGGCTACCCCTGCCTGCTCAAGGCCAGCGCGGGCGGAGGCGGTCGCGGCATGCGCATCGTGCGCTCCGACTCCGAGCTTGCGGCCGCGTTTTCCGGCGCCCGCGCCGAAGCCCAGGCGGCATTCGGCGACCCGACCGTCTACTTGGAGAAATTCGTCGAGCGCGCCCGCCACATCGAGATCCAGGTGATCGGCGACCTGCACGGCAACATCTGCCACTTATTCGAGCGCGACTGTAGCGTGCAGCGACGCCACCAGAAGCTCATTGAGGAGGCCCCTTCCCCGGTGTTGCCCGCCGCCACTCGCGCGCGCATGGCCGAAGCCGCGGTGGCGCTTGCGCGTAACGTAGGCTATTCGAGCGCCGGCACGGTCGAGTTCGTCTACGACGCGGAAGAGGATCGCTTTTATTTCTTGGAAATGAACACCCGTATCCAAGTAGAGCATCCGGTGACCGAGATGATCACGGGTATCGACTTGGTGCAGGAACAGTTGCGCGTCGCCATGGGCGAGACACTTTCGTTTCGCCAGCAAGACGTGGGCATTCGTGGCCACGCGATCGAATGCCGCATCAACGCCGAGGACGCCAGCGCCGACTTCATGCCCAGTCCCGGACGCGTGACGACCTGGTCCGTACCGCAGCATCCGGATTTACGGCTAGACACGCATACGTATGAGGGCTATCTCGTGCCGCCTTACTACGACTCTATGATAGGCAAGCTGATCGCTTCGGCCACAGACCGCAGCAAAGCGGTGGAATTGATGCTGCGTGCGCTCGGCGATTTCCACGTCGAGGGCATTAAGACCACGATCCCCTTGCAAAGCGCCGTGGTCGGCCACCCGACCTTCCGCAATGCCGGCGTGACCACGCGCTGGCTGGAAACCGAGTTTCTGCCGTCCTGGAACAAGACCGAATAAGCCGCCAGCGGCGATCGCGATGAACCTCATCGATTTCTTCGACCGCGCGGCAGCGCGCTATCCCGGGCGGGACTTCGCGATCAGCGATGCGAGCACTTGGACCTATGGCGAAATGTCCGATTTCGCCACGCGCATTGGCAATGGCCTGAAAGCGCTGGACATGAGGCGCGAAACCAAGTGCGCGGTGCTAAGCCGCAACGATCCTCTCGCATTCGCCGCGTTCCTCGGCATCCTCAAAGCGCAAGGCGTGTGGGTACCCGTGCATACGGGAAACGGCGCTGCGGAGAACCAGAGTCTGCTGGAGTTCTTCGACGTCGAAATTCTCTTTTATTCGCGCGAGTTCGAAGACTTTGCACGGCAGGCAAAGGCACGCCTTCCGGCAATCCGTCAGTTCATCTGTCTGGATACGGCCAGCGAATTCGCGCCCGGTCTGCACGCGTGGACCGAGAAACAGTCCCGTACGGCGATTCGTCTCGACTGGGATCCCGAAGGGATGTGCATGCTACGCGGCACCGGCGGCACGACCGGCCCGCCCAAGGGTGTCATGAACACCAACCGGAATTTTGCGTGCACGCTCGCTAATTTTTATGCTCGCCTCGAGTTTGATGCGCCTCCCGTGTACCTGGCGGCAGCTCCGCTAACGCATGCGGCCGGCGTCTTCGCGTGGGTCACGATCGCGTTCGGAGGCACGCTCGTCGTCCATCGCAAGTTCGAAGCCGCGCGGGTGCTCGAAGCGATCGGCAGGCACCGCATCTCGATGCTCTACCTTCCGCCCACAGCAATCTACGCCTTAATGTCGCAGCAGAACGCGAAGGACTGCGACTATTCGTCGCTGCGTCACTTTATTTACGGCGCCGCCCCGACTGCATCGACGAAACTTCGCGAAGCGATACAGCTGTTCGGAAACGTGATGACCCAATGCTACGGCCAGACCGAGGTACCCACCTCCGTGACCATGCTCACGCCCGCTGAGCACCTCGATGCGCGGGGCATGGTCGACGAGAAACGCCTGCTGAGTTGCGGGCGCCCCTCGCCCTTCGTTCGCGTCGAACTCATGGACCAAGCTGGACGTATCGTCGATCAAGGTGAGATCGGAGAAATCGTTGTCCAGGGCGACCTCGTAATGAAGGGTTATTACAAAAATCCGGAAGCTACCACGGAGGTTTCCGGCCACGGATGGCACCACACGGGAGATCTTGCTCGCCAGGATGAAAACGGCTTTTTGTACATCGTAGATCGCGCCAAGGACATGATCATCACCGGCGGATTCAACGTCTACCCACTCGAAGTCGAACAGGTGATCCTTGGTCACCCAAGCGTGCAGGATTGCGCAGTGTTCGGCGTGCCGGACGAAAAATGGGGCGAAGCGATAAAGGCGGTGGTCGAACTCAAATCCGGGCACTCAGTCGACGCGAAAGTACTCATGGCTCTATGCAAGCAGAAGATCGGCAGCGTGAAGACGCCGAAATCGATCGATTTCGTAGCCAGCATGCCACGTAGCGCGGTGGGAAAAGTGATGCGTAAGGAAGTGCGCAAGCCCTATTGGGAAGGACGCGAGCGGCAGGTATCGTGAACTGGCCGATAGCGGGGAAACTCACAAACACTTAGCGCGTGGAATCGGCCAATTCCAGCAGCTGACGCCGCTCGCTCTCAACACGAGCGCTTCCAATGCGGACTACCCTTAGCTTGCACGTTAAAAGACGTCTTGATTAGGTACAAAGCTCAGCAGGCTCACGCTGTGAGCCACTGAGGGGCGGAGGATGGGTTCACCGACACAGGAGGTGAACCATGGCAAAGAACCGAGTGCGGTTTCAACCCGGACTTTCGATGGCCGACTTCATGGCTCGGTACGGCAGTGATGACAGTTACGAGGCAGCGCTGATCGAATCGCGCTGGCCCAAGGGCTTTGTCTGTCCGTCGTGCGGAGGAGGCCACAGCAGTTCTTTTCGGCGCGAGGGTCGGCTGTACTTTCAGTGCACCGGCTGCCGGCACCAGTGCAGCGTCATCAGTGGCACCATCTTCGAGGCGACCAAGCTGCCGCTGTCGCGCTGGTTCCTGGCGATGCACCTGCTGACCCAGTCCAAGAACAACGTCGCCGCGCTCGAACTCATGCGCCACCTGGGCGTTTGCTACAAGACCGCCTGGCTCATGAAGCACAAGCTCGTGGAGGTCATGCGCGAACGCGAGGACTCCCGCCAGCTCGAGGGCCGGGTGGAGATCGACGACGCCTACCTCTGGGGAGAGCGTACGGGGGGCAAGGTTGGCCGGGGCTCGGAGAACAAGGTCCCGTTCGTCGCAGCCGCTCAGACCACCCCCGACGGGCAGTCGCAGTTCGTCTGCCTGCGCCAGCAGCCCTTCACCAACCTGGAGGTGGCGATCTTCGCGCCCCGCTCGATCGCGCCGACGGTCGCCGTGGTCTTCGACGGACTGTGGTGCTTCGGGGCCGTCCAGGTCGTCGGCGCCGAGCACGAGCGCGTGGTCACCGGTGGCGGCAAAGCCAGCGCCGGACTGCCCCAGTTTCACGCGGTCAATACGTTCCTGGGCAACCTCAAGCGGTCCCTCGGGGGACTTACCATGCCTTCGATTTTGCCAAATACGCCCATCGCTACCTCGCTGAGGCCCAATATCGATTCAACCGTCGGTTCAACCTGCGCTCCATCCTGGCTTGCCTGCTACGCGCCGCATGTCTCGCAATTGCAACCCCTACCTCCGCCATTCGTGCGGCTGAGGTAGGTCGCTAATCAAGATCTCCAATGACTTGCCATTGCGCGTGACGCGCTACTTCACGAGTACCGCTTCGGTTGCCCCCTGGCAGACGTTCCAGGCGGGCATCCAGGCGCTGTGCCTGCCGTCGCCGCCGGCCACTACGATCCAGAACTGTTCCGGGCCGGACAC
>CANIIN010000021.1 GCA_947467405.1 Betaproteobacteria bacterium
CGAGACTGGAGGCGCGAGAGGGAATCGAACCCCCATACGGGGATTTGCAGTCCCCTGCCTAACCATTCGGCCATCGCGCCATCGAGAGCAACTTCGCACAGCTAACACGGGCAGAATCTTTTGCAGGCGACTGGATAACCACTACGCCACCCCGCCCATATTTCAGACGCTAACGGACAGTCATGCCCGGAAGAGAAAACTAAAAGAGGAACAACGATGGGTCCGGCGTCGTTGTTCCTCAGGAATTCTGGAGCGGGAAAGGAGGCTCGAACTCCCGACCTCAACCTTGGCAAGGTTGCGCTCTACCAACTGAGCTATTCCCGCGTGAATAGCCTTGAATTTTAAAGCTAACGACGGCACAGGTCAACTCTTCGTTAGACCGGGGCTTTGGGGCCGGCAAGCTTGAGGTAATACATCATGGAAATGAGCGTCAGGGCTGCCGACACGTAGATCAGCCACAGGCCGACTGCCCCGGCATCGAACACTCCTATGCTGTCGTGGTATAGCAGCATGGGTATGGAAACCATCTGGAAAATGGTCTTCACCTTGCCCAGCATGTTGACGGCGACACTGCCACCCTGGCCGCTATTGGCCATCCATTCCCGCAATGCGGAGATGGCGATTTCGCGGCCGATGATGATGACGGCAACGACCGCGCCCACACGCTCCAATTCAACCAGCATGATGAGGGCTGCGGCCACCATCAACTTGTCGGCGACCGGATCCAGGAAGGCGCCAAATGCCGAGGTCTGACCCAGCCGGCGTGCAAGATATCCATCCAGCCAGTCCGTCAGGGCCGCCAACGTGAATGTGACGGTTGCAACGAGATTGCGCTCCGTGACTGACATCCAGCTGTCTGGCAAATAGAACACCCCAACCACCAGCGGGATCATGACGATGCGCAGCCAGGTCAGGAAAATGGGCAGGTTAAATGGCATGGAGATCCTGATAAATTCGCTCCGCTAGTTTCGCACTGATTCCGTCAACCTGCGCGAGGTCATCGACGCTGGCCCCCATGACTCCCTTGAGCCCGCCGAATCTGGCCAGCAGCTGACGCCTTCTTTTCGGCCCCACCCCCGGAATTCCCTCCAGTGACGATGTCGTTCGCGCCTTACCCCGCCTGGAACGATGGCCGGTGATCGCAAAGCGATGCGCCTCATCCCTGATCTGCTGGATCAGGTGCAGGCCCGGGTTATCGGCTGCGAGCATCACCGACCCATTACGACCTGCTATCCACAGTTGCTCCATTCCCGCCTTTCGCTCGGGCCCCTTTGATACGCCGACCAGAATCACGCCTGACAGGCCGAGATCACCAAAGATCTCCACTGCCACACCCAATTGCCCCCTGCCTCCATCAATCAGCACGACATCGGGGACGACGCCCTCCCCTGCCGCAACCCGCTCGTAGCGGCGGGAAAATGCCTGCTTCATCGCTGCGTAATCGTCACCGGGAGTGATGTCCTTGATATTGAAACGCCGGTATTCGCCGCGACGAAGGTCCAGTTGATCGTAGACGACGCAAGCGGCCACCGTCGCCTCGCCCTGGGTATGGCTGATGTCAAAGCACTCGATGCGCCGAACGGAGTCTGGAAGTCCGAGCGACTCACGCAAGGACAGCAAGCGCGCCTCGTTGGTCGATTGCTCCGCGAGTCGGCCGCGTATGGCCTGCCTGGCGTTCTCTTCAGCCATTTCCAGCCAGGCGCGGCGTTCGCCGACTGGGCGCACCACCACATGCACCGGATGCCCGCCCTTGGCACTCAACAGCGCCGCCATATCGCCCGATTCCGCCTCTGACATGCACACGATCACACGCGGAATGGCCCTCTCCAGATAATGCTGATCAACGAATGCGGCAAGAATCTCTTCCTGCACATCATCCGCCGATACATGCGGAAAGAAGCTTCGGTCGCCAAGGATGCGCCCCGAACGAATCATCAGCAGATTGACACACCCAAGTCCGCCGGCGAATGCGTAGCCAATGACGTCAGCATCGGCATCCGAGCCGGTATCGGCATATTGCTTGTGAGCCATCCCCGACAGGGATTTCAGCTGATCACGATAGATAGCCGCCTGCTCGAATTGCAAAGCAGCCGCTGATTCCTGCATTCCCGTCTCGAGGCGTTGCAATACATCGTTGCTGCGTCCCTCCAGCAGCATGACCGCATTATGAACATCCTGTGCATAACGTTCCGAATCAATCAGGCCTACGCAAGGAGCGGAACAACGCCGGATCTGATGCAAAAGGCAGGGCCTGGAGCGGTTCTGGAATACCGATTCCTCACAGGTTCGCAACCGGAATACCCGTTGCAACAACTGAATGCTCTCCCGGACAGCGCCTGCATTCGGATAGGGACCGAAATAGCGATGTGTCTTGTCAATCGCGCCGCGATGAAAGTCAAGCCTCGGAAACTCATCCGAAGTGATCATCAGGTACGGGTAGGACTTGTCATCCCTGAATAGAATGTTGTAACGCGGCGTCAGAGACTTGATCAGATTGTTCTCGAGGATCAGCGCTTCGACCTCGGATCTCGCTACCGAAATCTCCATGGATGCCACTTGCGTGAGCATCATGGCGATTCGCGGACTCTGCCCGGTCTTCTGGAAATACGACGAGACACGTTTTTTCAGATCCCGAGCCTTGCCGACGTACAACACCTCGCCTTTGGCGCCGATCATCCGGTAGACGCCGGGAAGATTGGGAAGTGTCGGAAGGAAGGCTGAACTGTCGAAGGGAGCGACAACCTCGCGCCCCGCCGCGCTAGACCCAGGCCTGCCCTCGTTGTCCTGCGGATCGGACATCTCTACCCTACCGCCAGAACCCGCCGGATATCCGCCATGACGGCCTTGAACATGGCAGGAGTCAGTCGCCGCGTTTGAGTGTTGTAGCGGCTGCAATGATAGCTGTCATAGAGGCGGATGCCGTTCCGAAGGTCGTTCACACCAGGCAAATCATGCACGGCATGGTGACCAAACCGGTAATCGCGAATCTTCAACCCGTGAGCCATCAGTACCGCCTGATGGGCAATACTGCCCAGCGCAAGAATCACTTTTGGCGTACTGCGCTTGATCTCCTCCGCCAGAAAACGATTGCACTGGCGGATTTCTGCCGTGTCCGGCTTGTTCTGAGGAGGAAGACACTTCACCGCATTCGTGATGCGGCAGTTGATCAGTTTCAAGCCGTCCAGCGGGTTGTCCGAGCCGTTCTGATTGGAAAACCCATATTCGTGCAATGTCTCGTACAGCAGAATGCCCGCAAAATCGCCAGTAAAGGGACGACCTGTCCGATTCGCTCCGTGCTTGCCGGGAGCAAGCCCCACGATCAGCAGTTCGGCGGAAGGATCTCCGAACGGCGGTACCGGCTTCGAGTAATAGGCGGGAAGTTCGACCCGAACCTCGTCCAGAAATCCGGCCAATCGCGGACAGTCACGACAATTCTCGTCAAAGGACATCGGCTCAGCAGCCTCATTTGATCGCGTTGCCATGACTCGGCTCAGTTGCTGGCCGCACTGGCAAGAACAAGTTCACGGGCGGCAATGTATTCGTGATTGTGCAACAGATCATGGCGTGGACGCCCACGCATCCGGTCGGCGCGCCCGGCATCAAGTGAATGTGATCTTCCCTGGAGACCGGCAACCAGTTTCCGCGCCTCTTCCGGCGCATTGCATACCAGCACCATGTCGCAGCCAGCCCCCAATGCCGCCAGCCCGCGATCAACGATGTCTCCGGCCACTGTCGCGCCTTCCATGGACAGGTCATCGCTGAAGATCAGCCCTTGAAAAGCCATCCTCTCCCTGAGGACATCGAGCAGCCAGAAACGGGAGAATCCGGCCGGTTGATCATCTATTCGTGAATAGATGACGTGTGCGGGCATTACTCCACCCAGCTGTGCCGCCCCGAGCCTTCTGTAGGGCTCGAGATCCGCCTGTTCGATGGCTTCATACTCGCGGTCATCCCGTGGAATCTCCACATGTGAATCGGCGCTCACGAAACCGTGTCCGGGAAAATGCTTTCCCACGGATGCCGATCCTGAAATGGCCAGGCCATCACATACCGAACCGGCCAGAGTCGAGATGACATGAGGATCCTTCGAGAAGGCACGGTTGCCGATGACATCAGAAACACCGTAATCCACGTCGAGTACCGGCGTGAAGCTGAAATCGACACCGTGCGCCAGCAACTCGGTGCCGATAATCACGCCTACCGCGCGTGCCAATGCGACCCCCAACGCGCTATCCCGTTCATGCAATTCACCGACCTGGCGCATCGGAGGAATTGACGTAAAGCCTTCACGGAAGCGCTGTACGCGACCGCCCTCGTGATCAACTGCTATCAGTAACTCAGGTTGCCGCAGCTTCCGGATTGCCAGGGTGAGTTCGCGCAATTGCGCGGGCGACTGATAATTTCTCGAAAACAGGATTACTCCACCAACCAGCGGTTCTCGCAAAAAATCCGCCTCATCATCGGTTAGCGTCAGTCCTGCTACATCCACCATCACCGGACCGAGCGTCATGCCGGATTGGCCTCAACGATGACGAAGGCGCAAGCCATGCCGGTCTCGTCGGTCAAGGACACGTGTACGTCCGTCACCCCCCGCTTCATCAGATACTCCTCCAATGGCTGCGAAAATGACAATCCCGGCCTGCCGGACGCCGCATTGACTACGCAAATGCTGTGCCAATTGACCGGATGCCGCATGCCTGTACCAAGCGCCTTTGAGAATGCTTCCTTGGCTGCGAATCGTTTCGCCACGTAAGCCGCTGGCTTGCGGTGTCGTTCGTAGCGCAGGTATTCCTCCTCGCCCAGTACCTTTCGCGCGAACCGGTGACCAAATCGATCCAGGGCACCCTGAATCCTGCCAATTTCACAAAGATCCGTTCCAATGCCGAGAATCATGATGGATCAACCGCAGCGTTGCGAGAGGACTGTCCAAGCGCTTGCAGATAAAGTCGGACTGTTTGATCCAGCCCAAACTCCAGTGCATCGGCTATCAACGCGTGACCTATCGACACCTCGGCAATACCAGGCACCTCGGCAATGAATGTCGGGAGATTGTCGCGATTCAGATCATGTCCGGCATTGACCTCCAGGCCGGCTGACATCGCTGCCCTGCTCGACGCCGCATAAATGCCAAGACTGGCTTGCATCGCAGGTGTCCCAGCTGCACGTGCGTAGGGTTCGGTATAGAGTTCGACACGATCTACCCCGAGCATACGTGCCCGCACCATGCTGGAGGGTTGCGCATCCATGAACAAGCTCACCCGCACACCCAGCGCCTTCATCTCACGAATAATGGGTACAAGGCGATCACCATCCTTGTCGAGATTCCAACCGTGATCTGAAGTCGATGCATCGGGCTCATCGGGAACCAGAGTGCATTGCGTGGGACGCACGGCATCGACAATCTCCAGCAGACCATGGAACGGGTTGCCTTCGATATTGAACTCCGCCCGGGGCCAGGACTTCAGGAGCGCGGCGAGATCCCGCACGTCACCAATGCGAATATGCCTGCCATCAGGCCGCGGATGAACGGTTATCCCGTGAGCGCCCGCCGACAGGGCGATGTGCGCCGCCTTGCTCACATCTGGAATGCCGAGCGTTCGCGTATTACGCAGCAGGGCGACTTTATTGAGATTGACGCTCAGTCGGGTCATAGTGGTTATCGAGTCGTTTGTCCGCATTGCTGATCACAGATCCAGCAGTTCCCTGTATACGCGCCGGCTGCGCAGGGGTTCATTGTCCAGCCGATAGTTGATGAGGCTGCGCATGAGTGATTTTGCCTCATTGAGTGTCTGCGGATCTGCAAAATCATCATTGCCGATGTCGAGAAGCGTGCTGCCATGTATGACCGGAAACCGCGTCGCCGCCTCAAACTCATCCGCGTCCTCGACTGCCACCGCACCTCGCTCGGGATCATAGCGGTAGAGCGCTCTGGAGTCGATGTTGACACGCCCGTCCCCCTCCACAGCCAGAGCGTAACCCAGCTCTGTCAGCAATGCCTTCTCGAAGGCTCTCAATACCGGGCTGACGGAGCCCTTCTGTGCGAGACTGGCCAACGCTCCCTGATAGTGGGCGAACAGACGTTCATGAGGATCTTCCCTGGGCAGCAGACGAATGAGCAATTCATTCAGATAGTAGCCGCACAGCAGTGCCTCACCCTGCAGAAAGGGCTGCCCCCCAAGCCATTCTGCACTCGCCAGCGTACGAACTTCGCCCTTGCCGAACCACCCCAGGGACAGCGGATGGAACGCCAGCAGTACCCCTCGCATGGCGGAACGCGGACGTCTCGCACCACGAGCGACCATCGCGATGCGTCCAGCATCCTGGGCAAACACCTCGATCAACAGGCTGGTCTCCTTGTACGGCTGCGCATGCAGAACGTAGGCGGTCTCAGCCATGGTGCGATTTCGATCATTCATTGAAACAGGTCCATCCAGCCGGCACCGAACTATGAATGATTGCGGTGGCACATTGATACCACCGGAAAACCAGAGAAACACGGATCTAGTCCTGACAATGCAATGGACGATGATCTGCTTTCCTCCGCAGTGGGGGATTTACAAGGACGCAGTGCCCCCTTGTTCGGTGTTCCCCTAGTCTTTCTGACCATATCCATAACGGCGCAATTGCACTTCGTCGTCAGTCCACCCGCTTCGCACCTTGACCCATACCTCAAGATGAACCTTGCCACCGAACAGTTTCTCCATGTCCAGGCGTGCCGCAGTGGCAATACGCTTCATCTGCTCGCCACGCGCGCCGATAACAATGGCCTTGTGTCCCTCACGATCCACGACAATGGACGCGTGGATACGGCGTAATTTCGGAGTCGCTTCGAACTTGTCGATTTCGACGCTGACACCGTAGGGAATTTCATCACCCAGTGACCGAAAAACCTTCTCGCGCAGCAGTTCAGATGCCAGAAAACGCTCACTCTTGTCCGTGATCTCGTCTTCCCCGTAGATGGCAGGCTGTTTCGGCAAATGCTTTCGGATGGCCGCAAGGAGGACGTCCATACCCTTCCTTCGTCTCGCACTGAGCGGAACCACTTCGGCAAAATTACCATGAGTCGCCGTGTCCCGGATAAAGGGCAGAATATCCTCGACCACGCTCTTGTCGGTCTTGTTCACGACCAGAATGATCGGCCTGTCTTCCGGCAGCAATTTCAGCAGCGCCTTGTCCTCGGCGTCGAAACGGCCCGCCTCTACAACGAAAAGTGCAACATCCACCTCTCCCAATGCACTGGTGACATCCCTGTTCATCAGGCGATTGAGCGCACTTCGGTGACGGGTCTGGTAGCCCGGCGTATCCACGAAAATGAACTGCGTGTCCGTGCGGGTCAAAATGCCGCGTATTCGATGCCTGGTCGTCTGCGGCTTCCTGGAAGTGATGGACAGTTTCTGACCGAGCAGCGCATTGATCAGCGTCGACTTCCCCACGTTCGGCCGCCCGATCAGGGCAATGGCGCCGCAACGAAATGGCTCCGTGTTTTCAATGCTCATTTGCGCGCTTTCTGGAATGCCAGCATCGCGGCATCCTGTTCCGCCGCCCGGCGGCTGGACCCGAAACCCACGGTTTTTACCGAGAGTTCATCAATCGAGCACTCGACTTCAAAACGCTGATCGTGCGCCAGCCCTTCGGTTGAACGAACCACATAGCGGGGTAACGAAAGATGGCGTGCTTGCATGAGTTCCTGCAGAAGAGTCTTGGCATCCTTGCCGGGTGACAGAGGGTCAATTTCCGACAAAGCTGCCTGGTATATGTGTCTGACAACGGCCTGCGCCCGCTCAAATCCAGCGTCAATGAAAACCGCTCCGATCAGGGCTTCAAGTGCATCGGCCAGGATGGAAGGACGCGAATGCCCGCCGCTCTTCCGCTCACCGTCTCCCAATTGCAGGTAATTGCCGATACCGATATCCAGGGCAATCCGGTGCAACGCCTCCTGCCGCACCAGACCGGCGCGCAACCGGGACAGGTCACCTTCATTCAAATCAGGAAACCGCTCAAAGAGTTCTGTGGCGATGACACAGTTCAGAACACTGTCACCAAGAAACTCCAGGCGTTCGTTGTGCCTGTTGCTATGACTGCGGTGCGTGAGCGCCTGTTTCAGCAAATCCCGGTCACGAAAATTGCTGCCCAGGCGCTGCTCAATCCGGTCATCGCTCATTCATGCAGAACCAGCTGACTCGATCACCGATTACTGGCGCCGGCAAAATCGATCAACAGGCTTACGTTGCCGAACAGCGTGATTTTCTTCGGGTAAGCGAATGACACGACAACGTCATTGCCCTCCTTCGTGATCTCGAGATCCTGCCCGGTGAGTACCGTAATATCATCAACCTGAGTGCGCTTGTCAAACGCCTTGCGAATATCAGCAACGGTACCGCGGGTTTCGCCGCCCTGAACGATCCCAGTGACCGCCTTCTTCACATTGAGATATTCGATATAGGCTGGCGCAATCTTCAAGCCGCCAATGGCGCCAAACACCAGAATGATGCAGACCACCACCATTCCAAACATGGTGATTCCACGCTGTGTGCGCATTGCTACCTCCACCATTACTTGAATCCGCCGAACCTGGTCAACTCGCCCATGTTGAACCAGATGAAAAATGCCTTGCCCACAATATTCCCGTCAGGAACGAATCCCCAAACCCGGCTATCAGCCGAGTTGTCCCGGTTGTCCCCCATCATGAAATAGTGCCCTGGCGGCACTGCGCAAGTGAATCCGCTGTCATTGTAGGCGCAATTATCTCTGAACGGAAACTGCTGCACAAAGGGCACTGCAGCGGGCGCGTCCTCTTCGACCAGAATGGCATGATCCACCTCACCGGTCTTCTCTGAATACTGTTTCGAATAGCTGATTCGCTCTCGATGGAGGTAATCCGGCAAAGCTTTGCGCTGAGCCTCTTCACCGTTGATGAACAAGCGCTTGTTTCGATACTCGATCCGATCCCCCGGCAATCCCACCACACGCTTGATGTAATCCAGGGAAGGATCGTCCGGATATCGGAACACCATCACGTCTCCCCGACGCGGCTGATTGATATCAATTATTTTCTTGTTGATCACCGGAATCCGGATTCCATAGGTGAACTTGTTGACCAGGATGAAGTCCCCCACTACCAGTGTAGGCACCATCGAACCCGATGGAATCTTGAAGGGTTCGACGATGAAGGATCTCAAAAAGAAAACCACAAGAATGACCGGGAAGAAGCTCTTCGGATACTCGATCCACCATGGCTCGCGCGCCTCTGCGCCGCGCTGCTTGCGCAACCACACGTAGTCGGCCAAAGTGACCAACCCCGTCAACACCGACAGCACGAACAGAATCAGTGCAAAGTTCACTTGCCCTCCACTTGAAGAATGGCAAGAAACGCTTCCTGGGGAATCTCGACGTTGCCAACCTGTTTCATTCGTTTCTTGCCCGCCTTTTGCTTCTCAAGCAACTTCCGTTTGCGCGAGATGTCGCCGCCATAGCACTTTGCCAGGACGTTCTTGCGCATGGCCTTGATCGTTTCGCGCGCAATGATATGCGCCCCAATTGCAGCCTGGACGGCCACATCGAACATTTGCCTGGGAATCAATTCCCTCATCCGCGCTGCGAGGTCCCGTCCTCGATAGGGTGCATTGGCGCGGTGAATCATCAGCGACAGCGCGTCGACCTTTTCCCCATTTATGAGGATATCCAGTTTGACCATGTCCGCCGCCCGGTACTCCTTGAATTCGTAGTCCATGGAAGCATAGCCTCGCGACGCCGATTTCAGCTTGTCGAAGAAATCCAACACCACTTCGTTGAGAGGCATCTCGTAGGTGAGCATGACCTGACGACCGTGGTACTGCATGTTCTTCTGCACCCCACGCTTGCCGTTGCAAAGCGTCATGACCGTGCCGACATATTCCTGCGGAACGAAAATCGTCGTGGTGATGATGGGTTCGCGGATTTCCTCGGTCTTTGACGGTTCCGGCATGCGCGCAGGATTTTCGACCTTCATCAAGGTGCCGTCTCGCATCAGCACTTCATAAACCACGGTGGGAGCTGTCGTGATCAGCGACATGTCGTATTCACGCTCCAGTCGCTCCTGCACGATATCCATGTGCAGCAGACCTAGAAATCCGCAGCGAAATCCGAATCCGAGGGCCTGCGATGTTTCGGGTTCGAACTGCAATGCGGCATCGTTCAGTTTCAGTTTGGTGAGCGCGTCGCGCAGCGCTTCGTATTGATTCGACTCGACCGGATACAAACCGGCAAAAACCTGGGGCTTGATTTCCTTGAATCCGGGCAATGCCGACTCTGCAGGGTGATCGGCATCGGTGATCGTATCGCCCACTCGTGCATCCGCAAGGTCCTTGATTCCGGATATCACGAAACCCACCTCCCCGGCAGACAGGAACTTGCGCGACTGCGACTTGGGAGTAAATACGCCAACCTGCTCGCATGAATGGCGCGCACCAGTGGACATCAAAAGAAGATTATCTTTTGGAGTCAGCGTCCCATCCACCATCCGCACCAGCATGACTACACCGACATAGTTGTCGAACCATGAATCGATGATCAAGGCCTTGAGCGGCCCATCCGGATCTCCCTTGGGCGCCGGAATGCGGCTGATGACGGCTTCAAGGGTGTCTTCGATGCCAACGCCGGTCTTCGCGCTGACCAGAATGGCATCCTGTGCCGGGATTCCGATGACGTCCTCAATCTCCTTCGTGGCTTGTGCTGGATCGGCTGACGGGAGATCAATCTTGTTCAGTACCGGTACGACCTCCACACCTTGCTCCAGGGCGGTGTAGCAGTTCGCAACAGTCTGTGCCTCGACCCCCTGTGAGGCATCGACCACCAACAGGGCCCCCTCGCAGGCCGCAAGCGAACGGGACACTTCATATGAAAAGTCCACATGCCCAGGGGTGTCGATGAGATTCAGAAAGTAGATCTTCCCGTCTCTGGCTTTGTACTGAAGCGCAGCGGTCTGTGCCTTGATAGTGATGCCGCGTTCGCGCTCGAGATCCATCGAATCGAGCACCTGCGCTGACATCTCGCGATCAGACAAGCCACCGCAATACTGAATGAATCGGTCTGCCAACGTCGATTTGCCGTGATCAATATGGGCAATGATGGAAAAGTTGCGAATCTGCTGCACGTTGACCCTGATGAGTAGAAAAGGGTGCCGCATGGCACCCTTATGCTAGGAGGGATTGCGAGTCCCGGAATAACCGGCGATGAGCGCGTGACTTTTGACAGCCCAGCTGATCGCCATGTCATCTAAGTGCTTAATTTTAGCGGATTTCTGCCATGTAAGCACGAAAGTCCGGGACATTCAGCCGGTATCTCGCCAGTTCGGTTTCACCATGCATTAAAACCGGTACCAGCTCATTGAAACGCTCTTCAAGCACGGGATCTGCGTCGACGTCCAGGATCGTCAATGAGGCTCCGAATTCCTCACATATGGGCCGGACGAGGACTTCCATGTCATGGCACAGGTGGCAGTAAAGCCGGCTATACAGCGTCAACTCGGCAGGGCTAACCACGCGATTCTTCCAATTTCGCGGTCACGAACAGGGTTGCCTCGCCCCGACGCAGTTGCAGCGTGATTGACGTGTTTCGCTCTGCCTGGGCCAGCAGTTGATTCAACTGGTCTGCAGACCTTATTTCCGTCGTCTGACCCTTTGCGGTCGCGGCGACAATGATGTCCCCGACCCGGATGTCAGCGCGCAACTGGGGGCGGATCTCCTCGACCATAACTCCGGCTGAGATCTTCGTAATTCGCTTCTGTTCGGCGGTCATTTCAGCTGCCACGAAGCCCAGACGATTGGCGGACTTCTCTTCCGGCCTCGTGCGACCGCGCTCTCGCCCGGCTATGCGCTCTTCCGGAATTTCACCAACAGTCACCTGCACCTCCAATGAGCCTCCTTTGCGCCAGAGCTCCATCGGTACTTTGGTGCCCGGCCTGGTGCCACCGACCAGCCGGGGCAGGTCACCGGAAATGTTGATCGCCTTGCCGTCGAACTTCATGATAATGTCACCGATTTCCACGCCAGCCTTGTCAGCAGCCCCGCCCTTCTCTACCGCATTGACCAGTGCGCCGGACGCCTTGCTCAGCCCGAATGACTCAGCCAGCTCCTTGGATACCTCCTGGATCGCCACCCCGATGCGACCACGCGCGACTCGTCCCGACTGACGCAATTGGCTCTGCACATCCATCACTACATCAATGGGTATTGCGAATGAAACCCCCATGTAGCCGCCAGTGCGGCTGTATATCTGGGAGTTGATTCCAATCACCTCGCCTCGCATGTTGAATAGCGGCCCACCGGAATTGCCCGGATTGATGGCTACGTCCGTCTGTATGAACGGAACAAAGTTTTCCGATGGCAGGCTACGGCCTTTTGCGCTCACTATGCCAGCCGTTACGCTGCTGTCAAAACCGAACGGCGAACCGATTGCCAGCACCCATTCACCGACGCGCAACTTAGACGGATCGCCGATCCGTACGCTAGGTAATCCTTCAGCGATAATCTTGATCAGAGCGACATCTGTCCGTCGATCCGATCCCACCACCGTTGCCTTGAACTCACGCTTGTCCGTCAGGCGCACATTGATTTCTTCCGCGTTGTCGATGACATGTGCATTGGTGAGAATGTACCCGTCCGCACTGACAATGAACCCCGACCCCAGCGAGCGACTTTCGGATTCACGCGGTCCCTGCCCTGGTGCGCGCGGAATGAATCGCCGGAAAAAATCGTAGAAAGGGTCGTTTTCATCCAGATTCGGCAATTGGGGAAGATCCCTGCGTTCCCGAGGTGCCTGAGTGGTGCTGATATTCACAACCGTCGGAGACTGACGCTCCACGAGATCGGTAAAGTCAGGCAATGCGCGCCCTTGCGCTGTTGCTTGCAAAGGCAGCAGCAGCACTGCCGCCGCTAGAAGAAATCTTACATTTCGCATATTGATTCCCTGTTCTTGAGTCGAGTGCTCCGCCTGCCATTCCACATTCCCGGCGCCATTCTTTTCATGCCTTTGATGCCTTTGATGCGTTTGATGGGAATCGGATCATGACTTTCGATACTCGATCGAATTGGCGACGAACCGAACACTTTCGGGTGGTGTTTCACCGACAACTGTAATCCAGTTCTCACCGAGTTCCCGGGTAAAGACATTGACTGCCTCACTCGCATCATGATCCGTCGATGTTGGCGCTCGACGTCCAGCAGATGCGAGATAGTTCTTGGCGGTATTGATGCCGATGCGATACAGCCACGTGTAAAGAGCGCTGTCACCCCGAAACGTCGGTAATGCCCGGTATGCCTTCACAAATGCGTCCTGGGAAACATCATCGACTTCGGCAGGATTCTTCAGGAACCTGGCCAATAGTCCGGCGCAACTTGCGCTGATACTTCGTCACCAGAAGATCGAACGCATGCTTCTCGCCACGTTGGGCGCGCTCCACCAGCAACCAATCCTCGTCGCGGTCATTCATGAGGCCTTGCGGCAGCCGTCAAATCTGGTTCCGAGCCAAACCCTCGAAACGGGTCCAACCGCGATTAGGCAC
>CANIIN010000022.1 GCA_947467405.1 Betaproteobacteria bacterium
AGTGCCCACCTGCCGCAACGCATCGTTGCGCGCGTTCTCGGCGTCATGGCATTGGTCAGCATCGGATTTCTGGTGTTCATGCTGGCGGCATCGAATCCCTTTACGCGCCTGCTTCCGGGCCCGGAGGATGGCGCCGATCTGAATCCGCTACTGCAGGATCCAGGAATGGTCTTCCACCCGCCCCTGTTGTACGCAGGGTACGTAGGCTTCAGTGTCGCGTTCGCCTTCTCCATTGCGGCGCTGATTGACGGACGCCTTGATGCCACATGGGCACGCTGGACGCGTCCATGGACCATTGCCGCGTGGAGTTTTCTGACACTAGGCATTGCACTCGGCAGTTTCTGGGCCTATTACGTGCTTGGCTGGGGCGGATGGTGGTTCTGGGACCCGGTCGAGAATGCGTCCTTCATGCCGTGGCTGGTCGGAACTGCCTTGATGCATTCCCTGGCAGTCGCCGAGAAACGGGGGACGTTCAAGGCGTGGACAGTGCTGCTTGCCATCATGGCCTTCTCTCTCAGCCTGCTTGGGACGTTCCTGGTTCGTTCGGGCGTGCTGAACTCGGTACATGCCTTTGCAACCGATCCGCGCCGCGGCATATTCATCCTTGGATTGCTCAGCATCGTGATCATCGCGTCCCTGTTGCTGTTTGCGTTGCGCGCTCACCGCGTGGGCTTGGGCGGCCGTTTCGATCCGGTGTCGCGGGAAACCATGCTCCTGGCGAACAACGTCCTGCTGGCTGTCGCGGCAGCCGCGGTACTGCTGGGAACGCTGTATCCGCTGGCGCTCGACGCGCTGTCATTGGGCAAGATCTCCGTCGGCCCGCCCTACTTCGATTCCGTTTTCCTGCCCCTGATGGCGCCGGCCATCATTCTGATGGGCATCGGACCCCTGGCTAAATGGCGCCACGACAGCATGAACGAACTGGCGCGAAAGCTTGGCTGGCAGGCGATCATCGCCGTCGTCGCGGCAGCGATCGTTCCCTTCCTCCTGGGACACTGGAGCGGCGCCGTCTTTGTCGGACTGCTGCTGGCGTTCTGGGTTGCCTTGACGACGGTGACCGCCTTCCGCCTCCGCATTGCCGGCGCCGATGGCGGCCAGGAATTGCGGCGCCGGATCAGGTCCCAATCAAGCGCGTACTACGGCATGCTGCTTGCCCATTTTGGCGTCGCCATATTCATTCTTGGCGTGACCGTATCCAAAGGCTATGAGCTCGAATCAGACGTCAAGATGAACGTCGGCGATACCACCGAACTGGGTGGCTACAAATTCGCACTCAAGGCACTTGAAGAGGTGGCCGGGCCGAATTACAACGCCGCCAGGGCCGTTGTGGACGTCACGCAGAATGGCAACCCGGTCGCCACGCTGACGCCGGAAAAGCGCATCTACACCGTTCGCAACATGCCGCTCACCGACGCGGCAATCAACGCGCGCCCCATGCGACACCTTTATGTTTCGATGGGCGAGCAGTTGGGCCAACAGAGCTGGATCATTCACATCCAATACAAGCCATTGGTGGGCTGGATATGGGGTGGCTGCATCCTGATGGCACTGGGTGGAGCCATGGCTGCCATGGACCGGCGCTACCGCGTCAACAAACCGGCCCGGCAATCTGCAACGGTCGCTGAAGGAACGGCAGCATGACCAAGATGAGATTCTTCATTCCGCTGGCGGCATTCCTGGTTCTGGCCGTGATCCTCGGGGTTGGCCTGAAGCTTGACCCGAAGGAGGTGCCGTCGCCGCTGATCAACAAACCGGCGCCAACGTTTGCGCTGCCACGACTCGATCGGCCCGATACGCAGATCAGCAAGGCCGACATGCAGGGCAAGGTCTGGCTCTTGAACGTCTGGGCATCGTGGTGCGTCTCGTGTCGGGACGAGCATCCGATCCTGCTCGACCTTGCCAAGTCAGGCATCGTTCCGGTCATCGGCCTCAATTACAAGGATGAACGCATCGACGGATTGCGCTGGCTGACGCAATTCGGCAACCCGTATCAGTTGTCAGCGTTCGATCACGAAGGACAGGTCGGAATCGACTACGGCGTCTATGGCGTTCCCGAGACCTTCGTCATCGACAAGCAGGGCACCATCCGCTACAAGCAGATCGGCGTTCTGACGGAGCAGAACCTGCGCGAAAAGATCCTTCCGCTCGTCAAGAAACTTCAATCCGATGCGTGAAATCATTAAATGTCTCCTGATCGCCCTGATGCTGGCACTGAGTGCAATCCGGGCGGGACACGCAGCGGACGCCGTTCCTGCGGCAAGCGATCCCATTCTCGAGGCCAAGATGATCGCGCTCGCCACAGAACTGCGCTGCCTGGTCTGCCAGAACGAAACTCTGGCCGCCTCACAGGCGAGCCTGGCGATCGATCTGAAGAACCAGATCCGCGAAAAAATCCGCGTGGGCGAAAGCAACGAAACCATCATTGCCTACCTTGTCGAACGGTACGGTGATTTCGTCCTGTACCGCCCGCCACTGAAGGCAACCACCGTACTGCTGTGGGCAGGTCCGTTCGGCCTTCTCTTCGTGGCGATTGGCATGCTGGCGTATTTCGTCAGACGGCGTCGCCAGGACCCCACCATCGAATTGGATGCCAGCGAAAAAGCTCGTGCGCGGCAACTGCTTCAGAACATGGACAATAATCAATGACAGCTTTCATCGCCGTTGCGGCGCTTCTGGTTCTGGCCGTCCTTGCAGTCATTCTCCCTCCCCTCCTTCGAAATCGCAGCCGCCAATCCATTTCCACCACGGGCTTGGCCAGCAATGCCGTCATTTATGGTGAACAACTGGCGGAACTGGACTCGGAACTCAAAGCGGGATCCATCAGCGAAGCGCAATGGGCCGCTTCACAGGCCGAGATCGAACGCCGCGTCCTCGAGGACGAGGCCGCCGCACCAAAGGCCTTGCATCGCAGATCGCTTCTGGCAGGGATAGTCCTGACCTTGGCCATTCCGGCGGCGGCGACAGGAATCTATGCCTGGCTGGGAACGCCTGCGGCCTTGTCCCCGGAGCCCATCGCCCGCCAGGACCCGGGACATTCGGTGACGCCGGAGCAGATTGCCGCCATGGTCGACCGGCTCGCGGCCAAGATGGAAGCCAATCCTGCGGACGTCGAAGGGTGGGTCATGCTGGGACGCTCCTACGCCGTGCTGAGTCGTTACCGTGAAGCGGCTGGCGCCTATGCCAAGGCATCCAACCTGCGCCCCGACGATGCGACCCTGCTCGCCGACTATGCCGACATCCTCGGAATGGCCAATGGCAGAAAGCTGGCTGGCGAACCCGCTGCCATCGTCGCCAAGGCGCTCAAGGCGGACCCACGCAACGTCAAGGCCCTCGCCCTGGCCGGGACCGCGGCATTCGAGAAATCAGACTATCGGGCTGCGGTCAAGCATTGGGAGAACGCGACCGCACTGCTCACGGACGATTCGGAATTCCGTCAATCGCTGCAAAGCGGCATTGCCGAGGCGCGCGGGCATCTTGGACTGGGCGCCTCCGTTGCAACCGGCAAACCGGCACAGGAGAAATCCGCCAAGTCAACAGTTGCAGCGAACCTGCAAGGCACGGTCAGCATTGCCGCGGCGATTGCCGGTCAGGCTCGACCAGACGACACGGTCTATGTCTTTGCGCGCGCCACCAAAGGCCCTCGCATGCCGCTGGCCGTCGTGCGCAAGAAGGTCAGCGAAATGCCCTTCACGTTCTCGCTTGACGATTCAATGGCCATGGCACCTGACTTGAAGCTGTCGGGATTTTCGGAAGTGGTTGTGGTGGCGAGAATCTCCGCGTCCGGCCTGGCCAATCCGCAGAAAGGCGATCTGGAAGCCATCAGCGCGCCGGTATCGCCAGTGAGCAAGGGCATCAGGCTGGAAATCTCCAAGGCGCGTGACTGACGCCTTGGCAGTTCACGCAGAAAAGGCGTCTAGAGAGGCCCTGCCTGCAGGATCTGGTACCTGAGATCCCGATAGCGAACGTCGAAGTCCTCGCCAAAGAGGCGATCGGACTCCACCGGACCGGCCGCAGCCACAGCCTCCCAGTCCGAAGCGTTCAACAGGCGCGCCGCTTCCGGAATGACGGTTCGTTCCTCGGTTTCGATGTGCTTGCGGTAATAGACCAGATAGATTGCCGCAGCTGCTTCCACCTTCTCGCGTGGAATCATCGCCCCATCGAGTACCGCATCCAGTTGCTTGTGGAAGTCCTCTCCGGCGTGTGTAATGACGCGATGCTCCTGATGCAGGCGACTCACAATCGCCTTGAGGCCGGGATCGCGCGCCGTCAATCGATCGAAGGCGACATCCTCGCGTGGATGATGGAACCGATCAGGATAGCTGCGCAGATAGTCAACTATCTCCAGCATCAGATGGTAATTGGGCTCACCGCCATCGTGGTGGAACGCGAGCACCTGTTTTTCCAGCACATCCAGCAATCTCGCAAACCGAACATGCTCAGAGTGCCAGATAGCCGTGGGTTGGTGATGCATGCAACCTCCGTCGAATCAGCTGCGATTGATTGACCTGCTATTGCATGAACATTGTGCGCGCCGCGCAAGCGGCGATCAACTCAACTTTCGCGGGAATCGGCCCCACTGGATGGGATCGATTTTCAATTCACCGGGCAATTCGGGAATCGCTGACACCCACTAGAAATTGGGCTTCTTCCTGGCACGTCCATATCGCGCCACACCCTCGGTAATTTCTTTCTTGGCCTCACGCGGACCGACCCAGCCCTTGACCTTCACCCATTTGCCGGGCTCGAGATCCTTGTAATGCTGGAAGAAGTGGGCAATCTGCGCGAGGGTGCCCTCGGGAATATCCCGATGCGTCTTGACCGCCCGATAGATGCCGCAGAGCTTGTCCAACGGGACGGCAATGACCTTGGTATCCTCGCCGGCCTCGTCGCGCATCTGCAACATGCCCACGGGACGACAACGCACCACCACGCCACTGATCACCGGAACCGGTGAAAGCACCAGGACATCCACCGGATCCCCGTCACCCGACAGTGTGTGCGGAACATAGCCGTAATTGCACGGATAGTGCATCGCGGTGGACATGAAACGGTCCACGAACATGGCGCCGGTTTCCTTGTCCACTTCATACTTGATCGGGTCGGCATTCATCGGAATTTCGATGATGACGTTGATCTCATCGGGAACATTCTTCCCGGCGGTGACGCGATCGAGATTCATGAATTCACTCCCGCGACTGAGGAATTACTTGGACTTTGGAAGACCACCCAGCAATGCAGCAATCGGCCGCTTGGATCTGGATGCCGGCGGTGAAACAGCCGTCGCCGACGGCGCCTCCGGAATCGACGGTTCATAAGGCTTGCTGAATATGGGGTCTGCCGGCGCGCGCTGCGCCGAGGTACGCGGACGCTCCGTCGGGCGATCCGATCCGGACCGCTCGGGGTTTCGGGGCAACCAGTTTCCCTCGCGCTCGCGTCCACGACCGCCACTGCTGCCACCACCACTGCCACTGCCACCCCCACCACTGCGGGAAGAACGATCACCGCCGCGTCCACGCTCCCGATCAGGAGAGCCGATCATGGAACTGACCACACGCGAGTCCGGTTCAAATCCCGGAACGAGTTCTCGCTTGATGGTCTGCTTGATCATTTTCTCAATGGCTTCGAGCCGATCGTGCTCGTCGGGACTGACCAGGGCAACGGCTTCCCCGGACGCGCCGGCGCGTCCCGTTCGACCAATGCGGTGTACATAATCTTCCGGCGAACCCGGCAGATCGAAATTCACGACCAGCGGCAGATCTTCGATGTCCAACCCGCGGGCCGCAACGTCGGTGGCCACCAGAACCCTGACTTTGCCGGACTTGAAATCTTCCAGCGCCTGCTGACGCTCCGTCTGGGTCTTGTCACCGTGGATGGCGGTGGAATGGACACCGTCCTTGTTCAACTGGTAGGCGAGGCGGTTGGCGCCAAGGCGCGTGGCACAGAACACCAGTACCTGCTTCCAGTCGCGATCCTGCACCAGGTAGGCCAGCAATTCGCGCTTGCGTTCGCGTGCCACGGGTATCGCGACGTGGGTCACGGACTCCGCGACGGAGTTCCTGCGAGCAACCTCGACCAGCACCGGATCACGCAGGAAGGAATCAGCGAGTTTCTTGATCTCTTCCGAGAAGGTGGCCGAGAACAGAAGATTCTGGCGCTGCTTGGGCAGCAGGCTGATGATACGGCGCACATCGGGCATGAATCCCATGTCCATCATGCGGTCCGCTTCGTCCAGAACAAAGAACTCTACCTGCGGGAAATGCAGTACTTTTTGCTGCACATGGTCCAGCAGGCGGCCGGGCGTGGCCACAAGGATCTCCACCCCGCGCCGCAGCGCCTGGGTCTGCGGGTCCATCGGCACCCCGCCATAGACGACCGTTGCCCGCAATGGCAGATACTTGCCATACATGCGCACGCTCTCTTCGACCTGGACGGCCAGTTCGCGCGTCGGGGTCAGGATCAGCGCCCGCACTGGATGCCGCGCCGGAGATGCGCTGGTGTTCGCGTGCGCGGCCAGCTTCTGCAGGATCGGCAGCGTGAATCCGGCGGTCTTGCCCGTCCCGGTCTGCGCAGCCCCCATCAGGTCGCGCCCCTGGAGGACCAGGGGAATCGCCTGCGTCTGGATCGGCGTGGCTTCCGTATAGCCCTGTTCGAGTACCGCCTTCTGCAATTCGGGCAGAAGACCCAGTTCAGCAAATGTCGTCACAGGGAACCCCTCGCCTCGGGGCAGGCGCAGACGTTGGTGTCATGGCAGCCGGGCTGATCAAGCGAATGCGTCATGCGGATGGCACGAACCGTCGCTTTGGAAAAGAAAGTTTTCAGATGGAAAACCGGATTGCAGAATAAAACATGAACCATGATTATATCAGTCTGGACGCGCGCCGTCCCGACTGACTGGAGCGAACAGCGACGCTCCCACGCCCACGTGCCGCGACAATCGGGCAATCCGGCAAAGCGCGTGTGCTAAGGATTCACTGAAAAAGGGTCGAGCCCCATTGTATATCCCCACTTCAGAGGGAAGTTTGTCGAGGCGGCCTCATTTTTCGGATTTGATCGGCGTTTCCAATAAGCGTCGCGCCATGAGAGAATCCGCGCCGCCGCACCCTCCCCCCGCCAGGCATCCGCCGCCGCACTTGAACATTCAGGCCCCCGCATCATGATCACTTTCCGCAACATTACCCTTCGACGGGGCGACAAGGTCCTGCTCGATTCCACCAGCGCCGCCTTTGTCCCCGGCGCACGGATCGGCGTCGTCGGCGCCAACGGATGCGGCAAGTCCACGCTGTTTTCGGTGCTGGCGGGAGAGACCCATACCGACGGCGGCGACATCGAAATGCCGCCGCGCCAGACGCTTTCACGCGTATTCCAGGAGACCGACGCCAGCCCCCGTCCTGCCATCGATTACGTCCTTGACGGGGATCCGGAATTGCGCGCGGCCGAGGCCGAAATCATCGCTGCCGAGGCGGCGGACGACGGCGAGCGACTGGCTCATGCCCACGAAGTCTTCAACAGCATGGATGGCTGGGCGGCACGTGCACGAGCCGCCACGGTCATGGATGGATTGGGATTTGCCAGCACCGACATTGACCGACCGGTAGCCGAATTTTCCGGCGGCTGGCGCATGAGGTTGAATCTGGCCCATGCGCTGATGCGCAGGGCCGATCTGCTGCTGCTGGATGAACCGACCAACCATCTCGACCTCGACGCCGTAATGTGGCTGGAGCGCTGGCTGGCCGGATTCCGCGGCACGCTGTTTCTCATCTCGCACGATCGAGAACTGCTGGACGGAACCGCCACGGAAATCCTTCACTTTGATGCCGGCAAGCTGAAACAGTACTCGGGCAATTACTCCGACTTCGAAGTCGCTCGCGCCATGGCGCTGTCGCAGCAGGCGGCCGCCTTCAAGCGGCAACAACGCCAGATCGAGAAACTGCAATCTTTCGTCGACCGCTTCCGTGCCAAAGCCACCAAGGCGCGCCAGGCGCAAAGCCGGATCAAGGCCCTGGAGCGCATGGAACGCATTGCGCCGGCGCATGTGGATTCGCCGTTCTCTTTTTCATTCCGCGAATCGGCCGCCGGCCCGGACCCCGTGCTGGCACTGGAAGACTGCAGAGCCGGCTATGGGGACCACGTGGTCCTGGACGGCATCAAGATGTCGATCAGGGAGGGAGCGCGAATCGGATTGCTCGGCCGCAACGGCGCCGGCAAGTCCACGCTGATACAGCTCATCAATGGCGGCATCGCGCCGTTGGCTGGAACGCGAACCGAGGGGCGCGGATTGTCGATCGGTTACTTCGCGCAGCACCAACTGGAGACCCTGGATCCGCAGTCATCGCCCTTGATGCACATGTTGCGGCTCGATCCGCGCGTGCGCGAACAGGAATTGCGCGACTACCTGGGCGGATTCGCATTCGTGGGCGACATGGCGCTGGCGCCGGTGGATCGCTTCTCGGGCGGCGAGAAAGCACGGTTGGCGCTGGCACTCCTGATCTGGCGCCGGCCCAACCTGCTGCTGCTGGACGAACCGACCAACCACCTCGATATTGACATGCGCGAAGCGCTCACCGAAGCCTTGCAGGAATACCAGGGCGCGCTGGTGCTGGTATCGCACGATCGCCATCTGCTGCGGACAACCTGCGATGAATTTTTGCTGGTCGCCAACGGCCAGGTTGCCGAATACGACGGGGATCTGGATGACTACCGCCAGTTCCTGTCCACAAGACAAAGCAACGCCCCGAACAACACCGCTGATGCACGCCCCAAGGGTCAATCACGCAAGGAGGAACGGCGCGAGGCAGCCAAGTCACGCCAGTCCGGCACTGGCCGCCGGCGCCCGATCGAGAAGCGCTCTGGGGCCCTGGAAAAGGACATCGCCCGCCTTGGCGCGGATCTGCAGCGCATTGACGGGCAACTGGCCGACACCGGCTTCTACGGCGACGGGACCAGCGATGCGGTACGCAAGGCACTGTCGGAGCGGGCCAAGCTGGCGGAGGCGCTCGCCGCAATGGAGAACGAATGGATGGAAGTCCTGTCCCAACTGGAGGCCATGGGACCGGATGCCTGAGCAACAACTGTCGATTCGCTAGTTGAGGGTTCTTGAACCCGGCTCGACCACGGCATTCCCGACCGGCAACACCAGCTTCAAGTCCCATTCGGACTTTTCCACCGCCGCCTGGATCAGCTTGCAGATCGAATGCAGCAGTGTCTCGTCCAGCGTAAGGTTGATGCCTTGCCCCTCTCTCGGCAGCAGAGACAATACGAATTGCCCATTGTCCAGCGCGCGCGACTGCATGCGCGCCACCAGCACCGGCTCGGCGCCAAATGGCCGGTCGCGGGCCACCTCCTCATAGGGGCGCGAGAAATCCGACTTTCCCAGAGCCGCTTCATGACGCATGCCCAGAACGGCCTGGCGCGCGTCAGGATGGCTCTGTGCAGCCACGTCCGGAGTGTTGTGCGCCAGTTTCACCAAACCCGGCCACAGCAATTTCACGCAACGGCGCGTCAGCCACATGAGCACTTCCTTGCCATCGCTGGTGGAAATTCTCAGCAGCAGCCGGTCATGCTCAGGGACGAATTCAATCTTGATCTGGTGCAGATTCATGCGCGGGTCTTTTGAGAAAGCGGCTGATGACGTGCGAGTGTCGAGAACTGCCACTCAAGCATCATATCGGGTCAGCGCCCAGTCCAGATGTTCTCGAACCATCGGTGACGCCGCCTCACGGTCAGACTGCAGGGCAGCAACCATTTCCTGCGCCGGAGCGCGCCCTTGCAAGGCATGCAATGCATTGCCCATGGCCACCGCGAGATTGCGCCGCCAGCGTTCAAAGCCGATGCGCAGAATGGCGCTGCCCGCAAGCTTGGCGCGAAAGTCCTTTTCGCCCCATGCCCAGAGGCTCAGCAGTTCGGCGTGATCCAACCCGTTCCGGACGCGAAAATCCGGCTCGTCGCTGACTTGGGCAAACTTGTTCCACGGGCATTCCAGCTGACAATCGTCGCAGCCGTATACGCGGTTACCGATGAGCGGCCGCAGATCTTCCGGAATGGCACCCTTCAGTTCGATGGTCAGATAGGAAATGCAACGACGTGCATCCAGCTGATAGGGCGCAACGATGGCGCCGGTCGGGCAGGCGCTGATGCAACGACTGCAGGTTCCGCAGCTTTCATCGATCGGAACGTCAACGGGTAACGGCAGGTCGGTATAGATCTCTCCCAGAAAGAAACTTGAGCCTGCTTCCCGCGACAAAAGCAGCGTGTGCTTGCCGCGCCAACCGAGACCGGACTTTCGCGCCAGTTCCACCTCCATGACAGGCGCCGAATCCGTGAAGACCCGATAGCCGAACGGCCCCACCTCCGCATCGATACGATCTGCCAGCGTCTGCAACCGTGAGCGGATCACCTTGTGATAGTCGCGCCCCAGCGCATAGCGCGAAATGTACGCAAGATGCGGCGAATTGAGCACGTCGGCGGGGCCAACCGCCGCTGTCGCCGCCCCCACCGGAGCGGCAAGATAGTTCATCCGCGCGCTGATGACCCGGATCGTTCCGGCGTGCAACTCGCCCGGACGGGTCCGTTTCGACCCATGCCGTGCCATATAATCCAGTTCGCCATGAAACCCTTTGGCGAGCCACGCTGACAGCCCCGACTCCGCCACGGACAGATCGGTGTCGCTGAACCCGACCGACTGGAATCCCAACTCCCGCCCCCAATCGCGTATCGATACCGCCAGCGCATGCCAATCCCTCGTCCGGTCAGACGATCCATCACGCGCTGAAATCCCGATATCCTCGCCGCTACCAGCCATTTTTCCCGAAGTTTCGCCCATTCCCGATCAAACCCGATCCATGCCCGATCTTAACCAGTTACCCGACCCTGCAACGACGATTTCCCTGCTGCTGGCAGACGAATCGGCGACCCGCGCGTTGGGAGAAGCCTTGGCGGCCAGCCTGTTTCCAGGGCTGCGCATTTACCTGCGGGGCCACCTTGGTGCCGGCAAAACCACGCTGGTTCGTTCAATCCTCAAGGCACTGGGCTACCAAGGCCGCGTCAAGAGCCCGACCTACACACTGGTTGAACTTTATCCCCTTTCGAGGTTAAACTTATACCACTTTGATTTTTATAGATTCCGGGATAGCAACGAATGGCGCGAAGCCGGTTTCTCCGATTATTTCGACCATGACAATGTGTGCCTTGTCGAATGGCCGGAAAAGGCAGGGCAAAACCTGCCGGATGCCGATCTCGACATTGCGCTCGAGGTGCTCGGCTACGGCGAGCATGTCGCAACAGACATCGGTACCGAAGCAGTTGATGCAAGTCTTGATGCACACCCCCGTCGCGCATTACTACGCGCGCATTCGCCGGCTGGACAGAGATGCCTAAGAAGCGCAGCCCTCTCGACATTGCAAGAAGGATTCTCCTGAACGGAGACGTGCTGCTGCGCCTTGCGCTGGTCGGGGTTGTTGCGCTGTTCGTTTCGCAGATCGTGGTGGCCGCGGTCGGGGCCGGACGTGCACGCGCTGCCGATGGCGTGCGTGCCGTGCGCATCTGGCCGGCACAGGACTACACACGGCTCACACTCGAGACGCGCGGCATGGTCAGGTACTCGCTACTGACCGTCAAGAATCCGGAGCGACTCGTGCTCGACATCGAGGACATCGAACTGAGCGGACTGCAGACGGAACTGAGCGGAAAACTGTTGTCCAATGATCCGTATATCGCGGGCATGCGCGCGGGCCGCTTCAAGCCTGGTGTGGTGCGTGTCGTGCTGGACCTCAAGTCCGAAGTCAAACCACAGATATTCACGCTCAAGCCAGTGGGTGAATATGGACACCGGCTCGTGCTGGATCTCTATCCCGCCATGCCCATGGACCCACTTGCGGCACTCATGTCGACACCCAGTGTCGCAGGGCCTGCGAACACGCCCTCCTCCGGACCGTCAGTCGCCGCTCCGACGCCGCCGCCCGTTGCGACAGGTGCGACAGGCGCCAAGGGATCTCCATCGCCCATGGTCATGGCACCGACTCTCACGACGCCGGCGGCACAGTCCGACGACAACAAACCGGCCGGTCCCGTCGCGTCCGCACCCAGTCCAGTGATGACGGCCACGCCGTCACCGGTACCTGCCCAAGCTGAAGCGAAGCTGGCGAACAGGCCGCCCGAACTGCCGAAGAATCCGGTCGTCGATCGGCTGATTACCATCGTCATCGATCCCGGACACGGAGGTGAAGATCCCGGTGCGAAGGGACGCAGCGGCACGTTCGAGAAGCATGTCACGTTGGCCATCGCCAAACGGCTGAAAGCGGTGATCGACGCCGAACCCGGCATGCGTGCCGTGCTGACCCGCGATGCCGATTTCTTCATCCCGCTGGGCGGTCGCGTCGAGAAAGCGCGGCGCGTCAAGGCGGACCTGTTCGTCTCCATCCACGCTGATGCATTCATCAAGCCGCATGCGCGCGGATCGTCTGTCTTCGCCTTGTCGGAACGCGGCGCCACCAGTACGGCGGCGCGCTGGCTGGCCAAGCGCGAGAACGAAGCCGACCTGATTGGCGGCGTCAATCTGGACGTCAAGGATCGCTACCTTGCGCAGACGCTGCTCGATCTGTCGCAGACTGCCACGATCCAGGACAGCCTCAAGCTGGGTAAATCGGTATTGAATGAACTAGGTGGCATCAATTCCCTCCACAAGGCCCATGTGGAGCAAGCAGGATTTGCCGTCCTGAAGGCGCCGGACATTCCATCCATCCTGGTCGAAACCGCCTTCATCAGCAATCCTGACGAGGAAAAACGCCTGGCCGATGTGGCCTACCAGGATCGGCTCGCCCAGGCCATCATGAAGGGCATCAAGCGTTACTTCAGCCGCAATCCGCCCCTGTCCCGATCCACACTCGCAGCGGTTGACCTGCGCTGACAGATTGCCGTGCGGGCGTGGCGCGATGACCGGCCATCGCGACTTCAGAATCTATTTTTTGCGTCGCAGGTGCGCGCGAAGAAACGCAATGGCGGGCGGCAGCATCGAGAGTCCGATAATGGCAAAGATCACCACCGTCAGATTATTGCGGACGAACGGAATGTTGCCGAAGTAGTAACCCGCGTACACCAGCGACAGTACCCAAAGCAGCGCCCCGGCGACGCAGAACATCAAATAACGGCCGTAGGCCATCTTGCCTACACCCGCCACGAACGGGACGAAGGTGCGGATGATCGGCATGAACCGGGCGATCACGATGGTCTTGCC
>CANIIN010000023.1 GCA_947467405.1 Betaproteobacteria bacterium
GCATTGGCCGGCGCGGCAATAGGCTGGTACGGGCTGTCCCTGTCGATACGCGGCAGGATCTCCGGAGCAGCATATCTGGCGGGTGGTATGAGCATCATCCTGTGGGCCAAGGGAATCACCCCGACCATTCCTCTGCTCGTTGCTGCGGTTGTGGCGCCGCTGCTGGTCGAACAGTGTCGCTCGCGGCGCTTTGCCGGCACGATTGCGATTGCCGCGCTCCTCTCCGGGATCGCGCTGCTGGCCTGGATTTCGGTATTGGCCGCCGCCGTGCAAGGAGGAGTGGATACCTGGTGGGTCCTGCAGACCAATTCGTTTGCAATGCCAGACCTGGACCGGGCCCGAGAGCAGATGCAACTGCTGTCATGGGCAACTTGGCCGCTCTGGCCCATCGCCATCTGGTCCCTGTGGGAGCGCCGCAGACGCCTGAGATCCGATCCATCCCTGATTGTCGTGACAGGCGCCGTCGCAGCTTTCGGGCTGTTCATGGCCAATCGAAATGTCAGCGAGATTGTTGCCGAACCGATGATGATTCCCTTGGCACTGCTCGCCGGTTCCGGCTTCACGACTTTGCGCCGCGGTGCTGCGCATGCCATTTCATGGTTCGGCGCCCTGACATTCACGATCCTTGGCGGACTGGTCTGGCTTGGATGGGTCGCCATGATGATCGGGATACCGCAACAGATTGCGGCCAATTTCGAAAAATTGGAACCCGGGCATATCGCCAGGTTTGACGCGCTGGCATTCGCCACTGCGGCCATGCTGACGATTGCCTGGGCCGCCCTGTTGATTCGAGGCAATCGATCTCCGCTGAAAGGGGCGCCAATATGGGCCTGCGGCGTCACGTTGATCTGGGGCCTCACGATGTCACTGTGGATTCGCTGGATCGACTACGGGAAGACCTACCAGCCAATGGCTCAGTCACTCATGGCAGCCCTCCCTGCCAATCACGGCTGCATTGCCAGCAGGAATCTCGGTGAGGCGCAGAGGGCAGCAATTCACTATCATGCAGGTATCGTGACCAGACGACTTGAAGCACACGCCGGCAGCGAATGCAGGAATCTGTTGATTCAAGGGAGTGCCTCTCGCCCGGATAACGTATCACCGGAATGGCGTCAAATCTGGCAGGGAAGCCGCCCTCGAGAGCGAGAGCGTTTCCGGTTATATGTGCGCGGATAGCGGAATCAGGCTGACAACATGAACAACAGCGCCAAAATTGTCACGACACGGAACACGGACGTCCGGAGACTATCCCAAAGCCCGGCTTGGCAGGCTCTTGCCTTGCATCAAACAGCCATGAAGAAAACAAGGATTCGGGATCTCTTTGCCGGAGATCCCGGGCGCGCAAGAACTTTTTCAGTCGATGTCGGTGCGCTGCATCTGGATTATTCGAAACAACGCGTCAACGCTGAAACAATGCAGTTGCTTGCTGCACTGGCGGTCCAGGCGGACCTTCCGGGAAGGATTACGGCAATGTATTCAGGAGCAAACGTCAATTACACGGAGAACCGACCGGCACTGCACACAGCGCTTCGCGCCAACGCTGCGGATACCCCACACTACGAGGAAATATGCGAAGCGCGACAGCGAATGTACGGCATCGCGGATCGCCTGCGAAATCGGCCCAGCGCTCGCGCTGATGGATCTCACCAGTTACGTGGCGCGAACATTGACATCGTCAATCTTGGGATAGGCGGGTCGGACCTGGGACCCCGCCTGGCCGCAACCGCCCTGCGACCGTATGTATCGCCAAATGTGAAGTTGCACTTTGTCGCCAATGCCGACCCCGCGGACTTGGACGAGACGCTGCAAGCCGTCGACCCTGATTCAGCGATCTTCATTGTCACGTCAAAATCATTCTCGACAGTGGAAACGCTGGCCAATGCCGGGCGTGCACGGGCCTGGTTGACCGCACAACTACCTTCTGAAGAGGCGGTATCCGAAAGGTTTATCGCCGTCACGGCGAACGCCGAGGCCGCCCTCGCCTGGGGCATCCGCCCGGACCTGACCCTTCCCATGTGGGATTGGGTCGGGGGCAGGTATTCATTGTGGTCTTCTGCCGGTTTGGCAATTGCCATCGCCATTGGAACGGATCGCTTTGATGAAATGCTGAGTGGTGCGCGCCTGATGGACGAGCATTTCCGCTCCTCCACCGGAACGGACAACATGCCTTTCATCATGGCGGCGCTTTCCGTATGGAACTCCACGTTCAACGGCGCCGAGACACTGGCAATACTTCCTTATTGCCACCAACTGCGCAATCTCCCGGCATTTCTGCAGCAATTGCAGATGGAATCCAACGGCAAGCGCGTGGGCAGCACGGGCGCCGTAGTCGATTACGCGACCTCCCCGATCGTCTGGGGTGCGGCAGGCACGGTCGGACAACACTCCTTCCATCAATTGCTTCACCAGGGCACCCATTGCGTCCCGTGCGAATTCATCGTTGCGGTGAATGGCAATGGTGATGCCGACGCGCAACGGATGCTTGTCGCCAATGCGTTTGCGCAAGCTGCGACGCTCATGGACGGCGCACAACCGATTGACCCGCATCAAGTGCACCCTGGCAATCAGCCATCCAGCACCATCCTGATGGATCACCTGACTCCATCTTCTCTGGGGCAGCCCCTCGCTCTGTATGAACACAAGGTCTTTGCGGAAAGCGTCCTGCTGGATATCAATCCTTTCGACCAGTGGGGCGTGGAACTCGGAAAGGCGGTCGCGAAATCGATCCAGGATGGCACCAGAAGCATCGACCTTGACGGCTCGACAGAAGATCTTATCCGCCGCGCTGAGGAGATGCGCCGCAACTCCGTCTGAATTGGCGATATGGCATCGGGAGTCAGCATGAACAAGCCAGTGGAACTTGACACATCTGTCACGGCAGAATTGCGCGCATTGCTTGGAGAGCGACTGACGGTCTCCAGGGGGATTCGCGACCAGCATGGCAGGGATGAGTCCGCCCTTCCCAACGCCTCTCCTCAGGCGGTGGTCTTTCCGGAGAGCACTGCGGAAATCAGCGAAATAGCAAGAATTTGTACCAGACATCGGGTACCAATGATTCCCTTTGGTGTCGGGACTTCACTGGAAGGCCACGTACTCGCCATTCATGGCGGCGTAACCATTGACATGGGGCGCATGAACCGGATTCTTGCCATACACGCCAATGATCTTGACGCCGTGGTGCAGGCCGGCGTAACCCGCAAGAGCTTGAACGAAGCCATTCGTCACGCAGGGTTGTTTTTCCCGATTGACCCGGGTGCGGATGCCACCCTTGGCGGGATGGCGTCGACCAGAGCATCCGGGACCAACGCTGTCCGATATGGAACGATGCGCGAGAATGTTCTGGCGCTGACCGTGGTGCTTGCAAATGGCGAGGTCATCCGTACCGCCGGGCGATCCAGAAAATCCGCAGCGGGGTATGACCTGACCAGATTGTTTGTCGGGAGCGAAGGCACGCTGGGAATCATTACCGAAGTGACCATACGCCTTCAGGCGGCCCCGGAAGCGATGTCGTCGGCGGTATGCCCGTTTCCCAGCATTGAAAGTGCGGTGAATACAGTCATACAGACGATCCAGGCGGGAATCCCAATAGCCCGCAGCGAACTACTGTGCGATTTGACAGTCCGCGCCATCAACAAGTACTCGAAGACCTCCTATCCCGAGCAACCGCATCTGTTCCTGGAGTTTCATGGCAGCCTGGCCGGCGTCAAGGAGCAGGCCAATGCCGTCCAGGAGATTGCCAATGCCAATGGCGGATCAGCGTTCTCGTGGACAACTCTGGCGGAAGATCGCAATCGCATGTGGCAGGCGCGGCACGACGCATATTTTGCCTGCCTGCAACTCTACCCGGGTTCCCGCGCCATCACTGCTGACGTGTGCGTGCCGATATCACGACTGGCGGAGTGCATTATTGATACACAGGCGGATGTCGCTGATCGGCCTGTGCCCACCCCGATACTCGGGCATGTGGGGGACGGCAATTTTCACTGCGTCCTGCTCGTGCGCCCGGAGAATCCCGAAGAAATCCTCGAAGCGCAAAAGATCAACAAGAGACTCGTCAAGCGTGCCCTTGCGATGGAGGGGACCTGCACTGGAGAACACGGAATCGGCATCGGAAAGCAGGCCTATCTGCGCGAAGAACTTGGAAACGCAGTGGATGTGATGAAGAACATCAAGACTGCACTGGATCCCCATTCACTCATGAACCCCGGCAAGATCATCAATGGCTAGATGGATACGAATGCCCCGCTTGCCGGGAATCGTGGAATCTCCATTCGCCTAAGAAAGCGCCGATCGAGTCCTGGAGGTGAAGGTCCGCGAAAAGCTTCCCTCTGAAGTGGGAGATATACAAGGGGGCTTGCCCCCTTGTTCAGTGAATCCCTAAGCAGACAGCCGCAAGAAATGCTCGCGGTAGTACTTCAGTTCTTCAATCGACTCGTAAATATCCGCGAGTGCCTCGTGTTTGCCATGCTTGCTCAAACCCTTGGCGAGCTCCGGCCTCCAGCGCTTCACCAGTTCCTTGAGAGTTGATACGTCAAGATTCCTGTAATGGAAATAGTCCTCCAGTTTGGGCATCCATCGCGCCAGGAAGCGCCTGTCCTGACAGATGGAATTCCCGCACATGGGTGACAGACGGCTCCCGACATGCTGCCTGAGGAACTCGACCATCTGCGCCTCCACGACCGACTCGATCAAACGGGACTCACGGACCTTGCCGATCAGACCTGACCTGCCGTGCGTGTTCTTGTTCCAGTCGTCCATGGCTTCCAGTGCCTCATCTGTCTGATGGATAACCAGCACCGGCGCCTCCGCCACCACATCGAGCGATGAATTCGTCACCACCAGCGCCACTTCAATGACCCGGTCTGTGTCGGGGTTCAATCCGGTCATTTCCATGTCTATCCAGACAAGATTGTTCTGATCCTGAGCCATCCTTCGACACTCCTTCCGCACTCATGTAACACGGGGCACACCCCTACGCAGGGTGTAAAATCCAATTTTCGCATACCCTTCACGAAGTTCGACAGTCTTGTCATTTCACGCCATGGAATATCCTCCACTTGCCACTATCGCCTGATAGCCTGTTTCGCTGGTTTTTCATCTTCATGCTGACGGGGTCGACCGCCGTGCAGATATGGCTTTCCATCCGCCACATGCGCCACGTGCGGGCCCGGCAATCGAAAGTCCCTGCGGAATTCTCCTCTGACATTCCCCTGGAGGCTCATCAGAAAGCCGCCGCCTATACCATTTCAAAATCGCGACTCGGCATACTCGATTTGCTGATCGGAATGCTCGTCGTCCTGGTCTTTACTGCGGGTGGTTTTCTCCAGCAGATCTCCGACCTGTGCTCGACGGTCGCCGCCAGTACAACCTACGTCCATGGCCTGCTTCTAGTCGCTTGCGTGGCAACCATCGGCGTCATTGCCGACCTGCCTGTCAGCCTGTATCGAACGTTTGGAATCGAGGCTCGATTCGGCTTCAACAAAACCACATTACCCATGTATTTCGCAGATATGGGCAAACAGTTGTCTCTTGGCGTCGTCATTGGCATGCCCCTGTTACTCCTCGTTCTTTGGGTCACGGACCGAATGGGTGAATACTGGTGGTTCTGGGTATGGCTGATATGGATCGCATTCAATCTGCTGATCCTCACGGTCTATCCCACGCTGATAGCGCCGATATTCAACAAATTTTCGCCACTGATGGATGAAAACCTCCGGCATCGCATCGACAACCTCGTTCACCGATGTGGCTTCGAATCCAAAGGGGTCTATGTCATGGACGGGTCACGCCGTTCAAGTCACGGAAACGCCTATTTCACGGGATTCGGATCGAACCGCCGCATAGTCCTGTTCGACACCTTGATAGCCAGGCTGGAGGCGGCAGAGTTGGAGGCCGTCCTCGCCCACGAACTGGGCCACTTTGCGAAACGACATGTCCTCAAACGCATCGCGATGATTTTCGCAGGCAGCCTGGTCGTTCTGTCAGTACTCGGTGCCCTTCGAAACACGCCATGGTTCTATTCCGCGTTTGGCATTGACACGGCTTCCACAGCGATGACTTTCGTATTGTTTTTCATGATCATGCCATCCTTCTTGTTTCCGATTCAGCCACTATCGAGCCTGTATTCGAGAAGGCAGGAATATGAAGCAGATGCCTACGCGGCGCTGCACTCGAAATCCAGCGATCTGATTCATGCGCTCGTCAAACTCTACAAGGACAATGCCTCCACATTGACGCCTGACCCGTTGTACTCGGCCTTTCACGACTCTCACCCTCCCGCCTCTCTGCGCATCGCGCGGTTACGCGCTACACCATCCGCATGAAGCCCAGGCACGTCAACATTACGAACGAGCACACAGGACAGATCGTGGCCGCATTTGGACGAAGCTACCTGATTCAGACTATGGGTGGATTGTTCTCTTGCGTCCCAAGAGGCAAGAAATCCATTTTTGCCTGCGGTGATTGGGTCAACCTCGATGAAACCGGCGATCACGAAGGCGTCATCACCTCTGCGCGAGAGAGGTCAACTCTGCTATTGCGATCTGCGGCACATCGACACAAGTTGATCGCAGCCAACGCAACTCAAGTGGCGATCATTGTCGCATCGGATCCGAGCTTCAGCGACGAACTTGTCGCGCGGATACTTGTTGCCGCCGAGAGCGCCGGCATGGAAAGCATCATCATTCTCAACAAGTCGGACTTGGAGGAAAAGAGCATTGCAGCCCGGCAAAGGCTGGAGCCATTCGCCAAGGCCGGATACAAAGTGCTTTCGTTGTCGGCAAAGAATGACATCAACCCCATGCTACCCGTCCTTTACGGGAACATGACTGTCTTCATCGGGCAGTCCGGCATGGGCAAGTCGACGCTGGTCAATGCCCTTATTCCGGGCACCAATGCAGCAACACGGGAAATCTCGACCTTCCTCGCATCCGGCAAGCATACGACCACTAACGCAAGGCTCTACCGACTGAATGAAGACAGCACAGTGGTGGATTGCCCGGGATTGCAGGAGTTCGGTCTCGCACATCTTGACTGGCGGGAAATTGCCAGCGGCTTTCGGGAATTCAGTCCATTCGCGGGACAGTGCCGCTATCCCGATTGCCGGCACCTGACTGAACCAGGGTGCTCAATTGCTGCCGCCACTACTTTGGGGACGATACACGAGAGGCGACTGGAGCTTTATCGGCGAATCATCACGGCTGAAGGCGCCAGATAGCGTGCCTTCCGTATTCGTAGCACCGAATATTGGATCAGCTGACTACCTTGGCAACTCCTATTATCAATAGCATCAGCAGATACAGGACCAAGGCACGCCACACCAGACCTACCGTGCTATCGAGAAAGCCGGATTCTGCATATTCGCCGACACCCAGTTCGGGCCTATCCTCAACTTCGCCATTCATTTCGAGCGGCATTCCCAACCGAACACCCAATGCTCCTGCTCCGGTTGCAAGCACGATACCAAGTGCCCGATCGTTCCACTTGGCAGCCTGGGTTCGCCAGCAATAGACTGCATCTTCGAAATCTCCGACAACTGCAAAGGCAGCGGCGGTAACTCTGACGGGAAGCCAATCGAGAAATTCGAATGCATTGTGAGCAAACTTACCGAAGCACCCCAGTTCCGCATCGCCAAGAGCGCCGCCACCCCATGCCTTGTCGAGAAATGACGCGAGCCTGTAAAGAACGGCTCCAGATGGCCCGGGAAGCAGGACAAACCAGAAAATAACCGCAAAGACATGTCGATGCGATGCTGTCAATGCGCCCTCTATCGATAGCCTGACGATCTCCTCGCGACCAAGATTGCCGCAATTGTGCCCTCGCCATTCAGCAAGCAACTGCCTTGCTCGGGGAAGATCCTCTTCCTTCAGCGCCAACTGTATGGCAGTAAAGTAATGACTGAATTGTCGAAATCCCATCGTCACATACAGGGTAAGCACATTCAGCACGAGAGCAGCCAGCGGACTGACATGATTTGCCAGCCAATAAACGAGCCAGATGCACATCACCGCTGGAATAATTACCAGCGACCAGGCAATGACACCATGATGGGACTCACCCGCATTGAACTGGCGCTCAAGATACATGACATACCTTGACAATGGCGTGAGCAGATTCCGCCTGTCGGATAGCGGGCGCCATTGCTCCAGCAACAGGGCCGCAATGAGTGAAATGAGGCTCATTGATGAAGTCCGTATCTTAAAGCTGAAATCGATGACATCAAGCGTCAGACCCCCATTCCAGACGGTGCGTTCTCACCGATAAGATGCTGATATAGATTCATCAGCATTCCGGCAGTAGCCCCCCAGATATAGTGCCCCTCGAACGGAAAGGCATAGTAGTGTCGCTCACTGCCGCCATGAATCATGGTGTTTCGCTGGTGATTGGTGGGATCCAGCAGATATGCCAGTGGCACTTCGAATATCCCGGCAACTTCTGAAGAATCAGGATGCAGATCGGCCTTCGCCTGAACGAGTGCGACGACGGGCGTCACTCGGTATCCCGAAATGGTGCCGTAATCAGGCAGGCACCCCAAAACTTCGACCTGATCTCTCCTCAAACCGATTTCTTCTTCTGACTCCCGCAATGCCGTGTCGGATGGAAGCTGGTCAAAGGCCTCTGCGCGGCCACCAGGAAAACTGATCTGGCCTGCGTGACTCTTCAGGAACTCAGTCCTTCTAGTAAACAGAATCGTCAACCCATCCGGACGATCCATGATGGGCACCAGCACCGAGGCAGGACGTGATGCAACGGCACGAGCATAACCATCCCCCGATGTGACGGGAGTCCGGTCTGGCAATCCTGAGAATGCCTGCTTTAACCAGTGTGTATTGATAAGCAAAGAAATGTCGATTCATGAATAGAGTATGGTGCATCTCGCGATTAGGGCTTAGCCCGAAAACTCCACATCCGGCGACAACTTCTCGCCTTCCAGATGCGAACAATCTTAGGAGAAGTATCCCGTCTTGGCAAACTGGTTGAGCGCCGTAACCAGCGCCAACTGGATTCCAGGCTCCCATGCAGAATGACCGGCATCCTCGACGATTCTAAGTTGCGCGTCTGGCCACGCTCTGCTCAACTCAAATGCCGCTTCCACCGGGCATACCATGTCATAGCGCCCCTGGACAATAACGCCCGGAATCCCGACTAATCGGTTGGCATGCTGAATAATCCAGCCGTCGCTGAAAAAACCCCGATTGACAAAATAGTGTGCTTCCAGACGTGCCATGGCGAGCTCCGGATTACCAGCCGGATCGATATCATGTGTGGCTTGAGGAAGCAATGTCGAGCACGCAGTCTCATATGCGCACCATGCGCGTGCCGCAGGGAGATGAATATCGGGATCGGAGTTTGTCAATCGCGAGTGATAGGCCCGCAGCAAATTCCCCGACTCCCCGACCCCGAACTGATGTAAAAAACGTTCCCAGTGCTCTGGAAAGAATCGTCCCATACCGCGCATGAACCAGTCGATCTCTCGCTGGGTGCAGAGAAATATCCCTCTGAGGACCAGTCCACGACAGTGCATGGGGTTCTGCTCAGCATAGGCGAGTGCCAGGGTACTGCCCCAAGACCCTCCGAACATCAACCATGAATCGACTTGAAGGTGCGCCCGGAGCAACTCCAGGTCCTCTACCAGATTCCAGGTCGTGTTATCGCGGAGCTCCGCATTGGGAGTGGATCGTCCAGCTCCACGTTGATCGAAAATAATGATCCGATACTCTGCGGGATCAAAGAACTGTCTGTGCCTCCGGGAACTCCCCGCTCCGGGTCCGCCGTGCAGAAAAACAACCGGTATTCCAGCAGGATTTCCAGACTCTTCCCAATACAGTACATGTAGCCCGTCAACTGGGAGCATCCCAGTACGAAAAGGCACAATCTCCGGGAACAGCGATCCGCCAGGAAACTCGGCTCCTTGAGTCAAATTGCCAACGTGCATCAGAATTTCTGGTCCGGGTCCGTTCTGGATCCGTCCTGAGGCTTGGCACGCATCTGGTCGGCCGCCTGCTGCTGCGCCTGCTGTAAAACTGCCCACCAGGCATTCATCGCGCTATCTTGCGTCTGCGTCGGCTTCTCATTCGGCTTCAATCCAGCTGCTGCCTGGACAAGGCGCTCAGCACCTGCAAGTCCGTCCTTCATAGCGGATAACGTCGACCGCTGAACCTCAAGCGCCTGAATGGTCATACGCAATGCATTCAGATTCATGCTTAGCCACCCTTCAACCGATTTCAACTCCTTGATGCGCTTTTCGATTTCATCAACATCCATGGTCGGTGTCACAATTCCTGGCATCGCAATTCCCATAGGTGCCCAAAGGGACTTCAGGAACTCGAACGGATCATTTTCATTGGACATGGCTGTTCCTGACTTGATTGGTCAATAGGACATGAGAGGTTGCAATGCCAAGAAATCCTGTAACACCGGCTAGGATGCGCCATCTTCGAAAAACGTATTCACTTCCTGAACTCGATCCATTGTGTCACGATATCCTAGCGCAATCAGTTCCTGACAAAACCCCTTTTCAAACAGCAGGTAACTGGCCAAATTCGCGCCTCGCCTGCTCATGGCCCCGGTGCCTCGGAGGAGGAATCGAACGGTTCGGGGCAACTCGGATAGATGCTGAGCTGCGATTTCCTCAATCGACCTTGTCGGCGAGATGACCATCACATCCACCCGCCTCAGGGAAAGCCCTTCTTGCTGCGCCACCGATTCCGGTATGAGACTTATCGTCTTGTTGATACGCTGCAGTCTTTCAATGTCTACGTTCAAGCTATCCAGAAAAATACTGTTCAACGCATGCCCCGCAATCTGCGCGAGCGACGGATAAGCAGAAGAATGCACACGGGCCGGCACCACATTTTGCCGCCCGGTACCGATTACCAGAATTTTTTTTGCGCCAAGATGGAGGGCCGGACTGACGGGCGCGATCTGGCGCATTGAACCATCACCGAAGAATTCCCTGTTGATCTGAACGGCCGGAAATATGAATGGCAGAGCGCTTGACGCCATGAGATGGTCCAGGCCGATTGGCATGGCACATCCCACTCGCTGAGTTCTCACCCACGGAAGACAGTCTGAAACTGCCTGATAGAACGAGACGCTTTGGCCGGAAGAATACCCCGAACAGGTAATTGCGATGGCTCGCAAAGATCCATTATCTATATTCGTCTGAATCCGCGAGAAGTTCAGGCTGGCCGACAGCATTCCTGCCAATGGCTTGTTATCCAGAAGCGATGACGGACTGGAACGGCGCAAGAGCATCATGGCTGCAAGCCACTGTGCGCCGCCCACTGCGATTCCGGCAATATCCGAACGGTAGACGTGGTGAACCCTGAAGTTCTCCCACACGTCGAGAAGGTGGTTGACGCCTGAATCGAAATCGTCCGCAAATACCGCCAAGGCGGCTGCATTGACTGCGCCTGCTGAAGTACCACAAATGATTCCGAAAGGAACCTGAGTTGCCGATTGAATGCCACGGATAGCCTTGAGAACACCGACCTGATACGCAGCCCGCGCGCCACCTCCGGACAGTATGACTGCAACGCTTGGCGCTTTAGGAAGCATGATCCATCATCAATGACCATCCCTGCCGTGGCCGACACAACACATGTTTACACCCCATTCCGAATCGTGCACTTCTCCGCAAGATCAGGGCTGATCGCTGATTGATTTCCCTCTCCTGAAGCAATCAACCGGACCTATCGAATAGCGGCATCTGATGCCTGCTCGACGCAGCATCTACAACAAGTAAAGCCGTCATGTTGAATATCCGTCTGACCGTCGCGGAAGAGGTCAAAATATGGATGGGCCGCGCGTTTCCCAGTAGAATCGGCCCTATGGTAATGCCGTCACCCGCCGCCGTCTTTAGCAAATTGAATGAAATATTGGCCGCGTCGATGCCCGGCATGAGCAGCAGATTGGCATCACCCTTGAGCATTGAGTTCGGAAACACGGTCTTGCGCAAATCTGCATTCAGCGCCGAATCTCCATGCATTTCCCCTTCCACCTCCAGCGCCGGATCCAGGCGACGAATCAGAGCCAGTGCGTCTCGCATCTTCGCGGCGCTCGGATGATCGCTGGATCCAAAAGAAGAGTGCGACAGAAGGGCCGCACGCGGCACCAATCCGAAGCGCCGAATCTCCTCACAGGCCAGCAAGGTCATCTCGGCGACCTGTTCCGCATTCGGATCGTGATTCACGTAGGTGTCACAGATGAAGACAGTGCGGCTCGGAAGCATGAGCACGTTCATTGCGTAGTAGTTCTTAACGCCAGCTCGCAAGCCGATAACCTGGTCTATGTAATGAAGGTGCAGAGCATGTGTTCCGAATGTTCCACAGAGCATGCCATCGGCCTCCCCCCTGTGAATGAGCATGGCGCCGATGAGCGTATTCCTTCTTCGCATTTCAATCTTTGCGTATTGCATTGATACGCCGCGACGTTCTGTCAACCTGTGATATTCAGTCCAGTACTCCCTGTAGCGGGCATCCCATTCCGGATTGACTATCTGGAGGTCCCGGTCCGCATCCATCCGCAACCCGTAGCGCTCAATGCGGCGCCGAATCACGTCAGGCCGCCCAATCAGGATTGGCATCGCGAGATTTTCATCGATGATCTGCTGAACTGCCCGCAAAACTCGCTCATCCTCGCCTTCTGCGTAAACAATCCTCTTTTGCGCGATTTTTTTTGCCGCCGCAAATACCGGACGCATGATCGAACCGGAGTGATATACGAACTGCTCCAGGGAGGCGCGATAGGACTCAAAGTCTTCAATGGCTCTTGTGGCTACGCCGGACTCCATGGCTGCCTTGGCTACGGCAGGAGCTATCGCGGTAATGAGCCTCGGGTCAAAAGGCTTTGGAATCAGATATTCGGCGCCAAATTTGAGATTCGGTTCGCCATAAGCTGCAGTCACCACCTCCGACTGCTCAGCCATAGCCAGATCAGCGATCGCCAGAACCGCGGCGAGTTTCATCGGTTCATTGATCTGGGTTGCACCAACATCAAGAGCCCCCCTGAAGATGAACGGGAAGCAAAGGACGTTATTGACTTGATTGGGATAATCCGACCGCCCTGTCGCTATGACAGCATCGGGGCGAACCTTCTTCACAAGTTCAGGCAGGATTTCAGGCTCTGGATTGGCCAGCGCCAGAATGAGAGGCCGATCTGCCATACGAGCAACCATGTCCGGATGCAGCACCTTGCCTGCGGACAAACCAAGAAA
>CANIIN010000024.1 GCA_947467405.1 Betaproteobacteria bacterium
GCATCGTGTTCGGCGACACTCTGGACAAGCCGCGTCATCTGGCCCGACTGTCGCGCGCCGACCTGTATCTGGACACCGGCCGCTTCAACGCCCACACCAGCGCCAGCGACGCACTGTGGGCCGACGTCCCGGTGCTGACGCGCCCCGGCGACAGCTTCGCCTCGCGCGTCGGCGCCAGCCTCGTCACCGCCGTCGGCCTGCCGCAACTGATCTGCGACGGCTTCACATCCTACGAAGATGCCGCGGTGCGCCTCGCGACCAACCCCGCTGAACTCACTGCGCTGCGCCAGACGCTCAAGGCCGGCGCGCGCCTGCCGCTGTTCGACACGCCGCGCTTCACGCGCAACCTGGAAACGGCTTACGAAACGATGTGGGCGCGTTACGTGAAGGGCGAGGCGCCGGCTTCGTTCGACGTGGCGGATCAGGATGCGGGCTGAATTCTGAAGGGATAGTACTTGTAGAAGTCCAGCTGGTGCGGGTTTCCGGGCGGTTTCCCAGTGCGGCCCAGCGCCTCGCGGTGGGCGGGTTCAGGCCTTGCGATTGAATTCTGCTTGCGCGGCTTGCTGCTGCTGCACCATGTCCTTCAGCACATTCTTCTTGGGCTTGCCGGAATCGGTGCGCGGGATGGCGTCGAAGTCCATCACGACAATCTGCTGCGGCACCTTGTAGGCGGAGATGTCGCTGCGCAGCTTCGCAATCAGTTCAGCGGGGTCAACGTCCGCGCCGTCGCGCGCGACCACCACCGCCACCACCACCTCGCCCTTGAGCTCATCAGAGCAACCGAACACGGTGGCCTCGCGCACGCCGGGCAGGCGCTGCAGCGCGTCCTCGACTTCGCGCGGCGCGACATTGGCGCCGCCGGTCTTGATCATTTCGCTGTGGCGCCCATGGAAGAACGACGTGCCGTCGGCGTTGATGTGCACCTGGTCGCCGGTGGGGAACCAGCCGTCCGCGGTGAACACCTCGCCGCGTTCGCGCTTGTAGTAACCGTCCATGAGCGAGAAGCCACGGATCAGCAATTCACCCTTTGTCCCGGCCGGCAGCGGCTGACGCGGAATCTTGTGGATGGCATCGGCAGCGACCACGAGCCGCTCCACGCCCTCGAACTCGTGGCCCCAGCTGCCCGCCCGTTCCGGCGGCACTTCTTCACCCAATAGCCCCACTGAATGCGGGCCGAAGGTTTCGGTCATGCCGAGCAGCGAAGCCCTGCGTTTGCTGGCGGGGATGGGCGTGCCATCCGGATATTTCGGATCCATCTGCGCGAAGCGGATGTGCGAGAGATCGATGCCGCGCGCCTTGGCGCGCTCCAGCAGCGCCTGCTTCTGCGGCGGCCACACGCTGATGCGCGTGACGCCGTGCTCCTGCACCGCATCCAGCACGTCGTCGGCACGCGGCGTGAGCGAGAGCACCAGGGTCGCGCCGGCATACAGCACCGGGAACAGGTTGTCGTTCAGGCCGCCGATCCAGAAGAACGGCATGCCGGGGACATTGCGATCGGCCGCCGTCATGGGGCGATAGGGCTGGAAGGCGTGCGTGGTGCGCACCATGCTGCCGTGGGTATGCACCACGATCTTCGGTTCGGCGGTGCTGCCCGAGGTGCAGATGCCGATCACCCAGTCGGCCGGCACAACCTGGTCTTCGATGCGGCGCAGGTAGTCGGCGTCGATCTGCGGCGTGGCATCGGCCGCGGCATGCAGCGCATCGGGTCCGTGCAGCGCCCAGAGCCGTTGTTTGATGTCCGCCGCATTGTCGTCCATCGCGCCCCACACCACGATGCGGCGCAGATAGGGATGCGAGCGCATGAACAGCTGCGGTCCGCTCTGCTGTTTCAATTCCGGCAGCGCGTGCTCCAAGCGGTCGAGGTAATCGTTGTGCAGATAGCGGCCGGTGACCAGCAGTGTGTCGATGTCGGCGCGTTGCAGCGCCCAGGCGATCTCGCGCGCCTGAAAGAGCGTGGACAGACCCACCGTGAAAGCGCCGATGCGCCCGGCCGCCAGAAACGCCACCGGCCAGTCGAGGTCGTTCGGCATCATCAGCCCGACGCGCGTGGCCTTGCCCACGCCCAACGCCAAGAGGCCGCGCGCGAGGTGCGCCGACTGCGCATTCAGTTCGGCATAGCTCAAGCGCCGCTCGCCCTGGATGGCGAACACGCGCTCGCCGAAGCGCTGCGTCACGTCACGAATGACGTTGGGCAGCGTGGGCGGGTAGGCGGGGAAGACGGCGGGGTCGGTTCTCATGCTGGGGATTTCACTAGTCCTGATATGAACTGCATTCCGCAGCATTTCCTTCAGTGCTATAGGCGCTACAAAGTTCGTCATTCCCGCACAGTGACGAAAATGAGCGGGAATCCAGTGTCTTTGACTTCAATAAAGTCGCTGGATTCCGGCTCGCCCCTGCGCGGCGTCCGGAATGACGGTGCCTGGTTCCAGAACCACACCCGTCGCCAGCACCATGCTCAATTCCGTCATTCCCGCGCAGGCGGGAATCCAGCGTCTTTGCGTTTTCTAAAAGTCGCAGATTTCGAAAATTCATAGTGCGCATCGCCACTCACCTTCACTCAACGCAGTCTCCAGTCGATGCGCTTCTTGCTGGCGAAAATCTTCTGACCCTCGGCGGCGCTGTCCGCATCGTCGAAGTTCTTGATCATGAACGGCCCCGCGGCCAGCGCTTCGAAGCGACCCATGGAGCGCGCCGCCCACAGCGTGCGCACCGTGCCCTGCGTGGCGATGGCCGGCTGCGAAGCGATGGTCTCGGCGGCCCAGCGGGCGCGCTCCAGCAACTCGCTACCCGGCACCACTTCGCTCACCAGCCCGATCTCGTGCGCGCGCTTGGCCGACAGGCGCTCGTAGCTGCCCAAGAGCGACAGCCGCATGATTTCCTGGAAGGGCATTTTCTGCAGCATGTGGATGGCTTCATACACGGGTGTGATGCCGGTGGTGACATGCGGGTCGAAGAAGGTGGCGTCGTCGGCCGCGATGATGAAGTCCACCTCGCCCAGCATATAGAACGCGCCGCCGCAGGAGATGCCGCGCACCGCCGCGATCACCGGAATCCACATCTCGTTGCTGCGCGGCCCGAGGCTGCGGCTGAAGTCGTCGTAGTAGGCCTTCTTTGAATCGAAATCCGAGGTGTCGTTGAAGATGTCGCGGTCCACGCCGGTGCAGAAGGCGCGCTCGGCCGCCGCCGTCAGCACCACGCAGCGCACGGTCTTGCTGTTACGCAGCCCGGCCCAGATGGCCTGCATCTCGTCCATCATGGTCTGGTTGAAGGAGTTCATCTTCTCGGGGCGGTTGAGCGTGATCCAGGCCACGCCGTTCTCTTCCTTGTAGATCACGGTCTCGAAGCTCTTGGGGATCACGGCGTCCTGTGCTCGGGGCATGGCAGTCCTCGTTGGTTGTCATGTCGTCAATGCTGGCAAGCCGTGTCGGCGCCCGACATCATGCATTCGAAATATTCGTCCCGGTGGATTGCGATCCTGCGCACCCACGAGGTGTGTCAACCGGCAACAGGCGGCGACTGCGCCGCGGCGCCTACTTGAACCGGTCCGGACCCATATAGCCGAAAAGGTGTCCGGCCACTTTACGCATCTGAATCTCTTCAGCGCCTTCGGTGATTCGATAGCGGCGATGATGACGGTAGATATGCTCGAAGGGCTTGTGCCGGGAATAGCCAATACCACCATGCACCTGCATGGCCCTGTCTGCCGCTTCGCAACACAGACGGTTGGCCCAGAAATTGCACATCGAGACCTTGTGGGACAGACGCTTTTCGACTTCCGGCTTGGGCATCTGGTCCATCTGCCAGGCGGTCTTGCGGATCAGGAGGCGCAGCATCTCAATCTGCGTGGCAAGTTCGACCAACGGGAACTGGATCCCCTGATTGCGCGCCAGTTCCTGACCGAAAGGCTTGCGCTCACGCGCGTATTTCACGCTCTCGCGGACACAGAAGTCGGCCGCTCCCAGGCTCGACGCGGCCTGGCGTATGCGGTTCTCGTGCACGAAATGCTGCGCCACGGCCAAGCCGCCGCCCAGGGGGCCGATAACCGTGTCGGCCGGCACCCACACGTTGGTGAAACTCACGCGCGGGTGGTCGGTCGGCATGTTGAAAGTCCACAGGTACTCCTCGACCTTCAAACCGGGCGTATTCGTCGGCACCAGAAATGCGGTGATGCCCTTGCCGTCCCCGGCGCCGCCGCTGCTGCGTGCGAAGGTCGCGCAATGCGTGGCGGTGTGCATGCCGGTGGTCCACATCTTTTCGCCGTCGATGCGCCAGCCTTCGACGCCATTGCGCGTTTCAGGAACGGCGCGCGTGTCCATGTGTGTCGCATCCGAACCGTGCTGTGGTTCGGTGAGGCCGAACGCCAGGCGCACCGTCTCTTCGATCAGACCGGGGATCAGTTCGGCCTGCTGGCGCGGCGTGCCGAAGTCGCGGACTGCGAGCACGAAGGGATTATTGACGACGATGGAGTGCTCATTCTGCAAGTCGTTGTGCAGACCGAGGCCCCTGGCGGCGAGATGTTCCCGAATCACCGCCATCCACAAATTGCCGCCGCCCTTGCCGCCGTATTCGACCGGCAGCGCGAAGCGCAGATGGCCGGCCTTGTCGGCGCGCCGGCGGGCTTCGCGCAGCAGCGCCTCCCATTCCACGCGCGGCAGCCCGCCCTTGTCGAAGTCGGTGCGGGCCCATTCGCGGCGATGATCGAAGAAGCGTTCGTTGTCGTCCTGGGCCTGCAGCGGCGCGATCTCGGCGGCGATGAAGGCGTCGAGTTCCGCCAGATACGCGGTCAGTTCAGCGGGCAGGTCAAAGTCCATGTTCAGGCTTCCTTGGTTTTTGCAGCGGCCAAGAGGCGCAGCAGGGTGTCGTAACGCGGCTGGTCAACCGCGAGCTTGTCCAGCGTCACGCGCCACAGGTGATCGCACAGCCCCGGCGTGTCGATATCGAAACGGCCCAGAGCGATGCGCTCGCACAGTTCGCGGTTAAGGTCATCGAGCGTGGCTTTGTTGTCACCGCTGCCGAGCAGGTTGCGCAGCCGCGCCAGTTCGGCGGCCTCGGCTTCCGGCGCGAGCCGTGTTTGGCGGCTGACCGTATCCAGCATGTTCGCCGCCACGCGCACGTGAAAGGCCAGTTGCCCATCGACGCGCGGCATGACCTGATCACGCAGGAACTCCGCGACGGCCGCAAGTTGTTCGACAGGATCGGGGCGGTCGTACATCAGGAAGTTCCCGTTTTCCTTGCCAAAGAAGTGCCCGGCGGTGGCACCAGCAACTCGAGCAGATCGATCTCGGTTTCCGAGGCACGGCGGCCAATGGCGGCCTTCTCGACATTGCGCTCGGCACCGCTGAGGTATGAATGCGCCATGCCTTCGCAGATGATGCCCCACTTCAACGTGCCCAGCACCTGCCAGTAATGGACGCGCGCGGCATCGACCACTCCCCCGGCTGCCTCGTATCCGGCAAATAGTTGCTCGCGCGTACCGAAGCCGCCCACGGGAAGATCCGGCCGGCCGAAACGCCAGGAGTTGACACAGATCCAGCCGAGATCTTCCATGCCGTCGCCCAGGTGCGCCAGTTCCCAGTCGAGCACGGCGCGCAGGCCCGCGGCATCCACGATCAGGTTGCCGTTGCGATAGTCGCCGTGCACCAGTACCGGATGCGCCGGCGCCGGCGGCGCATTGGCGAGCAACCACTGGAAGGCCAGTTCGAACACCGGCTTCGACGTTTCGTGGCTGCGGTGCACGCCGCGATAGTGAGCCAATTCGGCTGCCGCCGGCGCCACGCGCAATGGGGGTACGCTTGATGCAGGGATGCGATGAATCCGGGCCATCGCCTGTCCGCATTGGTAGGCGAGTTGCTCCCGTGCGGCGGCGAACTGCGTTTCGCGCACAATCTTCCGACCGAGGGTTTCACCGTCGATGCGATCCATGACGAAACCTTCGCCCAGGCCGTGCTCCGGGCGCAGCACTGCGCGCACAGCGGGCACCGGCACGCCGGCTGCGGCGGCAAGGCCGAACAGCGCGGCTTCCGCTGCAAGGCCGGCGCTGCCACCGCTACCGACCACGCTTGGAGCGTTGCCGGGGGCGCGCCGCAGGATCAGCGGAGTCACGCGGTCGCCCTCGACCAGATCAAAGCGCCAGGTCTCCTGGCTGGCGCCGCCCGAGAGCCGGCACAGGCCGGTGATGGCGAATGCGCGTGCAGTCCTCCGGTCAGCGACCCGTGCTGCCGGTTTGCCGTCATTTGGCGCAATGGCATCGTGCAGAACATCAAGCCACGCGCTGCTCATCAGGGCGTCGTCGTTGCGGATGGGCGAACCTCCAGCCATGGTACCTGTGGCGCTTCCGATGTTTGGGTGAGGGGGCGACGCGCCGATAGCGACGCGTGCTTGTACTGCGGCGGCGGGGCGCTCCAGCAACGACTGGTGGCGCCCGCCGCTCTTCGCGGCCGATCCGTCGCCGCTAGTCTGTTATCGGCCCGCTCATCTTCTTGAACTTGCCCGCGGTGATTTGCGTCATGAGTGCGGCCTTCGTGCCAAGGCGCAGGTTGGCGCCGTAGGTTTGCGGCGGCGCGTTGAACTGGGTCTGCCAGCCGCGGATCCCTTCCAGCCCGGTAATAAACTTGTCCACCGTAAGGTCACGACCGGCGGCCTGCAGTCCCTGGATGGTCATGTCCATGATGTCGTAGGAAATGGCCGCCGATACATCCGCGTCCGCGTTGAAACGCTTCTTGTACCGGTCCATCCAGCCCTTCACTGCCGTGGTCTCGGTGGCATAGTCGAACGGCAGGTACTGGCAGACGATATAGACGCCCTCGACATTTTCCTTGCCGAGGTTGGGGACCGCCGCATTGCAGGCCGCCGCCGAGGCCAGCATGTCCACCTGCCAGCCGAGTTTTTTCGCCTCGGTCGCGACACCCACCGTCTCGCGGACAACGGTACCGATGCCGATCAGGTCGACATTGGCCTGTTTCATGCGCGCCACCTGCGACGAGAAATTGGTGTCGCCGCGCTTGTAGCTGGCTTCGGCGGCAACTTCGATCTTCATCGCCTTGGCCTGCTCGACCCACGCGTCACGCAATTCCTTGCCGAAATCGTCGTCCTGATAAATGATGCCCAGTCGCTTGCTGCCCTTGGCGGCCGCCACCCACTTCAGGCCGGCTTTCACCTGCCCGTCATAGGGTGCCGCCATGCTGAACTTCATCCTGTTGTACGGCTCGAACATGCTGCGCGCATTGGACCCGGGGAAGACATGCGGTACGCCGGCATCCAGGACGGTCTGCAGCGAAGCCATGACGATCGGCGTTCCGAGAACGCCCGCCATCGCGAACACCTTGTCCTGCTGGATCAGTTTCTGCGTCGCCAGAACGCCCTTCTTGGGGTCGTAAGCGTTGTCCTCGATGATCAAGCGGATTTTGCGGCCGTTGACGCCACCTTTCTCGTTCTGCTCTTCGGCGCGCATCATGTGTCCGTTGCGCATCGGCGCGCCCCAGAAATTGATCGGCCCGGACAAATCCAGGTGTATGCCGATGCGAATTTCGTCGGCGGTGATGCCCTGCACCTGCTGGGCCTGGACGGCGGAAGTGCCCAGAGCCCAAGTGACAGCGCTGATGGCAACGGCAGCCAGAACCACACGGGCATGAGGGAACGGCTTACGGCCGGTTGGCCGACAATCTGGAGCTTTCTGCATGGCGGTATTCCTCCTTTGTGTGGCAATGAAAACGACGACTGAAACTCCTGATCACGCCGCCTCTTTTTCGGGCGGCTCGCTGACCCGAAAAATATCCTACACCTTCGCCCCTTCGGCGTACATCGCGTCGATCTCGCCGCGATATTTGTCATTCACGTACTTGCGCCGCAGCTTGAGCGTGGGGGTCATTTCCTCGTCCTCGGCCGTGAGCAGGATGTCGAGGAGGCGGATCTTCTTGATCTGCTCGACGCTCGCCAGGGTCTGGTTGACCCTGTTCACCTCGTTCCACAGCAGTGTCTTGACGTCCGCCGCCCGCGTCAGGCTGGCGTAGTCGGTGAACAATATGCGGTTCTTCTGCGCGTATCGCTCGACGTTTTCCTGGTCGATCATGACCAGGGCGGTGAGGTAGTTGCGCCGGTCGCCGATGACGATGGCATCGGTGATATAGGTGCTGAACTTGAGGCGGTTCTCGATCTCGCTGGGGGTGATGTTCTTGCCCGCCGAGGTGATGATGATGTCGCTCTTGCGGTCGGTAATGCGCAGGCATCCGCTTTCGTCGAGATTGCCGACGTCGCCGGTGTGCAACCAGCCGTCCTTGATCGCCGCGGCCGTTTTTTCGGGCTGGTTGTGGTAGCCCATGAAAATATGCGGACCGCGCATCAGGATTTCGCCGTCGGCGGCGATCGCGACATCGGTGCCGGCCAGCGCCCGGCCGACGGTGCCGAGCAGGAACTCCGACGGACGATAGTAGGTCGCCACGCCGGTGCATTCGGTCTGGCCGTAGAGTTCGAACATGTTCAGGCCCAGGGCCACATACCAGCGCATCAACTCGCTCGATATGGGCGCCGCGCCGCTGCCGATCAGTCGCGCCCGATTCAGGCCGATGAGTTTGCGCGTATTGCGCAGCACGAGCAGGTCGGCGATGCGATAGGCGAACCGCAGGCCGGGGCCGGGTTCCCGGTGCGCCATGCGGCAGTCGGCCACCCGGTAGGCGACGGCCAGTGCCTTCTGGTAAACCCATCTTTCGAGCGGCGTGGCTTCTTCCTGAGACACGCTCACCAGCGAATACAGTTTCTCCCAGATGCGCGGCACCGCCAGGAACACCGTCGGCTGCACCTCCTGGAGGTTTTCCAGCACGGCGTCCGGGCTCTCGACGAAGTAGATGACTCCGCCGTAGCCGAGCGGCCGCATCGCCGAAAACAGCCGTTCGGCCATGTGGCAGAGGGGCAGGAAGGCCAGCGTGTCGTCGCGGGCATGGGTGGGCGCGAACTCGCTCCAGCGCTCGATGGCGAACAACATGTTGGCGTGACTGATGAGCGCCCCCTTCGGCGGACCCGTGGTCCCCGAGGTGTAGACGATGATGGCGGCGTGGGCCGGCTGCGCCGCGGCGACACCGGCGGCCCACGCGTCCGGATGCGCGGCGTCGTGGTCGCGTCCCAGTGCGGCCAGGTCGTCGAGGCTCATGACCATGGGATCGGAGAAATGGTGCAGGCCGTCCATGTCGAACACGATGATGCGGACCAGCGCCGGCATTTCGGCGCGACGCTCGAGGACCTTGTCGAGCTGCTCTTCGTCCTCCACGAAGATGACCCGCGCGCCGCTGTCATTGACGATGTAACGAACCTGGTCGCGGGACGAGGTGGGATAGATGCCGACCGAAACGCACCCGGCGCAGATGGCCCCCATGTCGGCGAACAGCCACTCGGGAACCGACTCGGCGAGGATGTTCACGACGTCGCCCGGTCGCATGCCCAGCGCCGCCAGTCCCATGTCGATGGCACGGGCCCGAGCGCCGTATTCGCGCCAGCTGATGCTTTGCCAGATGCCATGCCGTTTGTCGCAAATGGCCGTGATCTCTCCGCGCTCCGCCACGCGATGGACAAACAGTTTTGCCAGCGAGTCGCAGCCCGGCGGGACCGGGGCTCCGCTGGCCTGACCGATGGATTGCAGGGAATTCATCGCCGAATTCATCGCCATTGCTTCTTGCGCCGCCAGCGGCGCGTGCCTCGCACGCCCGCGTCCCGTACGCCGAGATAGAACTCGCGCACGTCCGGATTTTCGGCCAGTTCCCGGGATGGCCCGGTCAGGACGATACGACCCACCTCCAGCACGTAGCCGATATCCGAAACCGACAGCGCGATGTTGGCGTTCTGTTCCACCAGCAGCATCGTCGTCCCGCGTTCGGCGGCGAGGCGCCGGATGATGTGGAAGATCTCCTGCACCAGCAGCGGCGACAGGCCGAGCGACGGTTCGTCGAGCAGCATCAGGCTCGGCCGCCCCATCACGGCGCGCCCGATCGCCACCATCTGCTGCTCGCCGCCCGACAGCAATCCGGCATGCTGGCGTCCGCGCTCGCGAAGCCGCGGGAAATAATCATAGACCGCCTGCAGGTCTTTTTCGACCTCGTCGGAATCGCTGCGGCGGTAGGCGCCCATGCGCAGGTTTTCCTCGACGCTCAGGTGCCGGAATACTTCACGCCCCTCCGGAACATGCGCAATGCCCAGCGCGGCGACGTCCCAGGTCTCCCGCCCCTGGATTTCGACACCGTTGAATGTTACCGACCCGGCCCGCGGGTCGAGCGCCCCCGTGATCGTTTTCAACAGCGTCGTCTTGCCTGCGCCATTGGCCCCCAGCACGGCGACCATGGTCCCCTGCGCGACGTCCAGGCTGACGCCACGCAGCGCCACCGCCGCACCGTAGTAAGCCTCGATGTTCCTGACCTCAAGCAACGCCATCGAACTTATCCTCGTTCATCGCACGCTCAATGACTACTCAACGGGTCGCCCGGCGAGCCACCCAGGTAGGCCGCCACCACGGCCGGATCCGCCTGCACGTCGGTGGCGCTACCCAGCGCCAGCCGGGCCCCCAGGTTGACGGCCAGCACCTTGTTGGCGACCGCCGACACCAGGCGCATGTCGTGCTCGATCATCATCACCGTGATGCCAAGCTTGTCGCGGATGTCCTCGATCCAGAAAATCATGTCCAGCGTTTCCTCGGGACTCAAACCGGAGGAGGGCTCGTCGAGAAGAAGCAGTGTGGGTTCCGACACCAGCGCGCGACCCAGTTCGACGATCTTGCGCACGCCGTAAGAGAGGTCCCCGGCGGGCTTGTCCCGGTAGCGCTCGATGTCGAGAAAGTCGATCACTTGCTCGACCTTTTCGCGGTCGGCGAGAACCTGGCGCCGCGCACCGGGCAGAAACAGGCATTGTTCGAGCAGCCCGGCGCGATTGTGCCGGTAGCGTCCGAGCATGAGGTTGGTGAGGACGGACGCATTGTCGAACAGCTTGATGTTCTGGAAGGTGCGCGCAATGCCGGTGCTGGCGATGTCGTGCGCAGCCAGGCGCCCCAGGTCGCGCCCCTGGAACAGCAGCCGCCCGGTTTCGAGCGGGTAGATGCGGCTCACCAGGTTGAAGATGCTGGTCTTCCCGGCGCCGTTCGGCCCGATGACGCAGAACACGTCGCCCGGGTCGATCTCGAAGGACAGGTGATCCACGGCGCGGATGCCGCCGAAGCTGATCGAAATGTCGTCGGCCGTGAGCAGGCTCACCAGCTCTCTCCCCGGGCATGGGATTTCTGGTCCTTCTGGCTGCCCTTCTGGTAATGCGGGAACTGCGAAAAATAATGCTTGGTCTTCAGCCAGATGCCATACAGCCCGGCCGGCTCGAACAGGATGAAGCCCAGCAGCAGCACGGCGTAGATCGCGGCCTGCAGACCGGTCTGCTCGGCGAGATAAGACGGAATGTGATCCTTCAGGATGGCGATGGCCTGCGGCAGCACGATGATGAACACTGCGCCGAACACGCAACCATGCAGCGAACCGATGCCGCCGATGAAGATGATCACCAACAGTTCCACCGACAGCAGCAGGGTGAATTGGTCCGGGTCGATGAACTGTATCTTGTGCGCATACAGCGCACCGGCCAGGCCGGTGAACGCAGCGCTGAGCGCAAAGGCGATCAGCTTCACGCGCGCCAGCGGCACGCCCACGCTCTGCGCCGCCGTCTGGCTGTCGCGGATGGCCATCATGGCGATGCCCAGCGGCGAGCGCAGGATATTGCGTCCCAGCCATAGTGCCGCGACGGCCACCGCAATGACGAGGTAGTAGAGCCGCGCGTCGCTGTCGAGCAGAAAGTCGCCGATGCGGATTTTGGAAATGGCGAATCCGGACGAACCACGCGTCACGCTTTCCCAGCGCGCGATGACTTCGCCGATGATGAACGAGGACGCCAGCGTGCCGATGGCCAAATAGATTCCGGACAGCCGCAGCGCCGGCAGGCCGACCAGGATGCCGACCGCGCCGGCGATCAGTCCCGCGGCTGGAAACGCCAGCACGAACGGCAGCGATTTCTCGAGCACCGCGGTGGCGTAAGCGCCGACGGCAAAGAACGCCGCGTGCCCGAGCGAGATCTGCCCGGTGTAACCGCTCAACAGCATCAGGCCGAAGCCGGCGATGACATAGATTCCAACCAGCACCGCCTGGCCGAGAAAATACGGCGGCAGGATCAGCGGAGCGATGAGCAACGCGATGCCCAGCAGCGCGTACCAGAATTTGTCCTCGGGTTCCGGGAACAGGCGCAGGTCGTAGTCGTAGCTGGACTTGCGTATGAATTTCACGCTATTGCCCCCCCGCACTGCATGCCCGTGCTCATACCCGCTCCTTCAGCGAGATGCCGAACAGTCCCTGCGGCCGTACCACCAGCAAGAGGAGCAGGGCGACATAGGCGGCGACGTGCTTGACGCCCTCGGGGGCATACAGGCCGGAAAGCTCTTCGATCACGCCGAGGATGAGGCCGCCGAAAATGGCACCCGGGATACTTCCGAAGCCACCGATCACCGCCGCCGGAAAGGCCTTCAGCCCGACGTATCCCATGTTGGTATGCACGAAGGTCATCGGCGCCAGCAGCACTCCCGCGAGGGCCGACACCGCGGCCGAGATGGCCCAGATCAGCGAGTGCATACGCTTGACCGGAATGCCGCAATAGCCCGCGGCGAGCTGGTTCTGCGACACCGCCTGCAGGGCCACGCCGATGCGTGTGAAGCGAAAAAAGAGATAGAGCACCGCGCACAGGGCGATGGTGGCCGCGATCACGATCAGATGCTCGTAACTCACGATCACGCCGGCAGCGTTCAGCTTCTGTCCGGCCAGGGGATTCGACAACAGGTGCGTCTGCGTGCCCCAGCCCGGAATCATCGACGCGACCGAGCGCAGCAGCGTCGCCAGGGCCACGGTCGCCAGCACGGTGGTGAACGGCGAGCGGCCGATGAGGGGGCGCAACAGCCCCTGGTTCAGCAGCGCGCCGAACAGCGCCGTCGAGGCCATGGCCGCCGGCAGGCCGATCACGAAGGGCAGGCCGGCGAGGTCGACGAAGGTGTAGGCGAAGAACGCGCCCACCATCATCAATTCGCCCTGGGCAAAATTGACGACTTCAGTGGCTTTGTAAATCAGCA
>CANIIN010000025.1 GCA_947467405.1 Betaproteobacteria bacterium
CGTTGGCCTCGTGCACGTAGCGCGGATACAGGCCCCAGCGCGACACCCGCCCGCCGGCCATGCCGCGTAGCCCGCCCATGCCTTCGCGGTCGCCGGGCATCGGATAACGCATCGCGCGCGCCATCAGCAGCGCCTGTTCCGGCGTATCCACCATGGGCACCAGGATTGTTTGAGCGCCGATGTCCATGACCTGCTTGATGACGCTCACGTCACCCACGGGAACGCGCACGATGGGGTGAGAGTGAGGAAACAGCGCGACAGCGTGCAACTGGGACAGCAGCAGCGGGATGTCGTTGGGCGCGTGCTCGGCATCGAGCAGCAGCCAGTCGAAACCGGCGGTGGCCACGATTTCTGCGCTGTTGGCATTGGCCAGGGTCACCCACAGTCCGATCTGCGTGCGACCCTGCAGCAGTTTCTGCTTGAACATGTTGATTGGCGTCTGCATCGTAGCCCCTCGGTGTTTGTCTGAAACCTGGCCAAGCATAGCTGTCGCAGCCGGTTCGCGTCGACCCGAAGAGTAGAATCGCGCCATGACGATGCCTTCACCCGCGCCGGACCCTGCGCACCAGCCTGCGCCCGGCCCCGCCTTCGACCCCGGTTCCGCAAATGAGCGCACCGTCACCACCCGTGAGTTCCTGCAGATCTTCACCGCGGTCATGCTGCCCATGCTCATGGCCATCATCGACCAGACGTTGCTGGCCACGGCCACGCCGGTCATCGCCGCCGACCTCGGCGACCTCTTCAACTCGTCGTGGATCGCCACCGCCTACCTGCTGGCGTCCGCCACCATGGTGCCGGTGTATGGCCGGCTCGGCGATCGCTACGGACGGCGGCGCATGCTGCTCATCGCCATGGGCGTCTTCATCGCCGGTTCGCTGGGGTGTGCGGCCTCGCAGAGCATGATGCAGCTCATCGCCAGCCGCACGGTGCAGGGCCTGGGCGCCGGCGGGCTGATGTCGCTGTCGTTCGCGCTGATCGGCGAACTGGTGCCACCGCGGCAGCGCGTCAGCTACCAGGCGTACTTCGCGATCAACAGCATGGCTGGCAATATCCTGGGGCCGATGATCGGTGGGCTGGTGGTGGCGCATGTCAGCTGGCGCTGGCTGCCGGCGGTGAACATTCCGCTCGGGGTGCTGGCGACCTGACGGTTGATGAAGCTGCCGCGGGGCCTGCGCCATCCCGAGTCGCCGGGGCTGTCCGACCTGCCGGGGCTGGGCCTCTTTGCCGCGGGCACGCTGCTGGTGCTGTTCGCGCTGTCGTCGGCCGGGCATCGCTTTGCGTGGATTTCGTGGCAGTCCGTGACCATCCTCGCGCTGGGCGTTGCGTCGTGGTGGGTGCTGTTTCTTCACGAGAAACGGCTCGCTGCGCCGTTCTTCCCCATCGAGTTGCTGCAGATGCCCGCAGTGCGGCAATGGCTGCGCACGGCGATGCTGTCCACGTTCTGCCTGCTGGCGTTGATCTTCTATTTGCCGCTGTACTTTCAGCTCGGCCTGCACGTCGACTCCGCTACGTCCGGCATGCTGCTCACGCCGGTGCTGCTGGGCTTCATCACCGGCGGTGCGCTGGGCGGGCGACGTGCCGGACGCACCGGCGACCCCAAGTCGATTCCCATTGCGGGCAACGCGCTAGCGGCGATCGCCATCCTGGCGCTGGCCTTCGCGCCGCGCCATGTGGCGCTGGTGGCGATGCTGGGGTTCTTTGCCGGCCTCGGCCTCGGCCCCACCATGCCGTTGGTGCAGGTGGTGGTGCAGACCGTGGCCGGGCGGCAGAAGCTCGGCGCTGCCACGTCGCTCACCGTGCTGGCGCGCACGCTGGGCGCCGCGCTCGGCACCGCCCTGGTCGGCGCGGTCATCTTCAGCCTTCTGCCGGACGTCGATGTGGTGCAGCTGGTCCGGCGCACCAACCCCGCGGCCATGCCCAGCGACGAAGTGATCCTGCGCGCCTTCCAGGCGGCGTTCATGGTGACGGCCGTCGTCGCGGCAGCCGCGTCGATCAATGCATGGCGCGCGACGCGGGTGAAGATCTAGCCGGGTTCTTCGAAGTGAAACTGCCCGAAGATGCCCGTCTGGAGGGGGTTTTCAGGCATCGGCCCCGCGCAATTGCATCGCCGCTGCAGCCTTCCTAGGCGGCGTTGATGCGCTGCCAGTGCTCGCGCAACTGCGCCAGCATCGCTTCCTGCGTGCCGTTGTTGTCGATCACGTGATCGGCGCGCGCAGTGCGCTCGGCATTGGTGAGTTGCGAATTGAGCCGCGCCTCGATGGCCTCGCGCGGCAGCTTGTCGCGTAGCATGGTGCGCTCGATGGCGACTTCGCGATCGACGATGTTCACCCAGACTTCATCACCAACGATCTCCCAACCGGCTTCGAACAGCACCGCGGCTTCCAGCAACACCACGTGCACTTTGTTTTCGCGGCGCACTCGGGCGATCTCTTCTTCGGCCAGCGTGCGAATGGCGGGCCACACGATGTCGGTGAGCTTCTTCAGTTGATCGGGCTTGCCGAACACCTTGCCGCCCAGCACCTTGCGCGCAATGCTGCCGTCCTCGGCGAGCACGTCCTGGCCGAAGGCCACCACCACCTGCGAATGGGCCGGCGAGCCGGGTTCGTAGGCGCGATGGCCTAGCAGGTCGGCGTCGATGACATGCGCGCCCAGTTCCTTCAGGTAACGCGCGGCGGTGGATTTTCCGGAAGCGATGCCCCCGGTGAGGGCGATGATCTTGAGCATGGGTTTGGGCGAGAGTGGTTTCAGTTGAGAGGTCAGGAACCGGCCTTGCGCCGGATGCCGATCACGCGCCCGGCCTCGGGCGGGCGCGGTCGCGTGCTGTGCACGGCCGACAGCAGGGTCAGTTTTTCCATGGCGTCCGGCGGCCAACTGGTCGAGCGGCGCGTCGCCATGTCGATGCACATGCTCATGACTTCCTGGGTGGCGGAAATCTCCGCGCTGTCGGCGTCGCGCATGGTCATGAAGAAGTGCATGCGCTTGGCATCGAAGTCGAGCATCTGGAAGGTGAAGTTCAGCGGCCGGCCCTCCAGGATCTCGCGCTGGAAGGTAAGGTGCGATTCGATGGTGAAGATGGTCAGCTTGTGGCGCGAGATCATCGGAAAGCCGATGTCCAGCGCGGCGCAGGGCAGGTCGCTGGCCGTGTCGAAAATCACACCGTAATAGCCCACGTTCATGTGGCCGTTGGCGTCGATGTAATCGGGCAGCACGCGAAAACGCGAGTAGTCGAGGGCGTCAATGGCGGCGGCCAGTTGGCGGGAATCGTCGGTGATAGTGGTCAAGATGAGGTCTCGTCTTTTTCTTTGTGGTTGATCAGGACAATTTGGCAACAGTCATTTTATTGGGAGTTCACCCATACGAAATAATGATTCGTCATCCCCGCGAAAGCGGGGATCCAGTGACTTTGACGACGACGCTGGATTCCCGCTTTCGCGGGAATGACGGGGGATGAAAATGAATCTCCGCCATATTGATGGACAGCCCCATTCTACGGTTCAAGGCCGCAGCACGCCGCCTTCGTCGCGATGCACGTCGATGCGCTCCAGGGCGCCGGTGTGTGTGAGCAGGCGTTGTGGCTTGCTCTCCAGCAGGTCGTGCGGATAGCCCAGACCAGGTCGGCTGAGTTCGTCCAGACGCTGCATTACCGCGTCATCCAGCTTCAGTGAGGCGGCGCCGAGGTTGTCGGTCAGCTGCGCCGCGGTGCGTGCGCCGAGGATGGGGATGGCGCCCGGACCGCGCATCAGCCAGGCGATGGCCAGTTGCGCAGGTGAGCAGCCGAGGTCCCTGGCCATGGTGGCCAGTTCCGCCCCCAGCGCGGCGCGCTTCTTCGACACGGCGCGCTTGTTGATGTCCATGCGGCGATTGCCATCAGCCGGCGCATCAGCCGAATACTTCCCGGTCAACACGCCGCCGGCCAGCGGCGACCAGGCACACACGCCGATGTCCAGTGCGCGCGACATCGGAATGAGTTCGCGTTCCGGCGTGCGTTCGGCCAGGCTGTATTCGATCTGCATGGCGGCAAAGCGCGACCAGCCGCGCAGCTCGGCCATGGTGTTGGCGCGTGCGATCCACCACGCCGGCGCGTTGGACATGCCGATGTAGAGGATCTTGCCGGCGCGCACCGCGTCGTCCAGCGCGCGCAGGGTCTCGTCCACCGGCGTGATCGAATCCCAGGCATGCACCCAGTACAGATCGATGTAATCGGTGCCCAGGCGCGTGAGGCTGGCGTTCAGCGCCTCGGTCATGCTCTTGCGATGATTGCCAGATGCATTGGGATGACGATCGAAGGTCACGCCGGCGCGCGCCGTGGAATTGTTGAACTTGGTGGCGATGACGAAGCGCTCGCGCTGGCCCTTCACCAGTTGCCCGACGAAGCGCTCGCTGGTGCCGCCGGTGTAACCGTTGGCGGTGTCGATGAAGTTGCCGCCCAGGTCGGCGAACTGGTCCAGCATGGCGCGGCATTCGTCGAGGCTGGCGCCCCAGCCGAAGTCCTCGCCGAAGGTCATGGCGCCGAGGCACAGTTCCGACACGCGCAGGCCGGAGTGGCCGAGGATCTTGTAACGCAGCATGGAGGGGTTCCTTTGGGTGGTCGACGGGGACGGGGCTGGCACCGGCAGAACAGCGCCCTGCAGGTGCTCGGCGCGCTTCGCTGCAGCGCCGATAGTATCGCCAGATGACAGGCGGTGCAGGGAGGGGCGTGGCCCGCCCACTTAAACAGCCCGGTGCATGTTCGCGTATATTCGCCGGACTCTTTGCGGATCGGATGGGCCGACGCTGCGAAGCAGGACGACAGGAGGGTCGAATGGAGCCGGAAATCGAGAAGGCAACACGCATGTGCCCGGCGGGCATGTCCGCTGAAGAGTGGCGGTTGCGGCTGGAGCTGGCCGCGTGCTATCGGTTGGTGGACTGGTTCGGTTGGACAGACCTGATCAGCAACCATATCAGCCTGCGTCTTCCAGGCGAGGAGAAGGCGTTCCTCATCAATCCCTTCGGTCTTCATTACTGCGAAGTCACCGCGTCGAACCTGGTCAAGATCAATGTCGCCGGCGAGAAACTGGCCGAGTCGAAATACGGCGTGAACCGGGCCGGCTTCGTCATTCACAGCGCCATCCACGAGGCGCGCGATGACGCGCATTGCGTGCTGCACACCCACACCAGCGAGGGCATTGCGGTGGCCAGCAAGGTTGGCGGCCTGCGCGACGACAATCTGTACAGCGCCATCCTGCACGGCAAGATCGCCTACCACGACTTCGAGGGCGTGACGACGGATCTGTCCGAGCGCCCCCGGCTCGTGGCCAGCCTGGGCAACAAGAACCTGCTGATCCTGCGGACGCACGGCCTGCTCGCGATCGGCCGCACCGTCTCGCAGACCTTCCATGCCTACTGGACGCTGCAGCGCGCCTGCGAGGTTCAGGTCATGACCGACAGCATGGCCGGCGCCACGCTCCCCGTGCCGCAGTCGGTGTTCGATGCAGCGCGCGAGCGCCGCACGGGACGCAACAATCCGCGTGCCAAGGATGGCGACGTGGTGTTCGGCGCGATGCTGCGCAAGGCCGGCATCCGGTTTGAAGAATTGTGCTGATCAATTTCCAAAAGGGGGTATTGAGATGAGTATTCTGTTCGAGCGGCTGCGCGGCAGCTTCGATGTCAAACGCGGTGTGATGTTGGCCGTGACGCTCCTGTCGGGCATCATTTTCACGACCGGTGTGCAGGCGCAAGCCTATCCGTCCAAGCCGCTGCGCATCATCGTGCCGTTTGCAGCGGGCGGTCCGCTGGATACCGTGGCGCGCATCGTCGGACAGCGCATGTCGACCAACATGGGTCAATCCGTCAATATCGACAACCGCCCCGGGGCGGGTGCGATTCTCGGCGCGGAAGTGGCCGCGAAGGCGCCCGCAGACGGCTACACGCTGCTGGTGGCTGTCATCAACTACACGGTGCTCCCTGCGATGGGCAATCCGCTGCCCTACGACCTGTGGCGTGATTTCGCGCCGGTGTCCATGGGAGTGGCCTATCCCATCATCGTGGTGGCCAACCCCAGCGTGCCGGTGAATTCGCTGAAGGATCTCGTGGCCTATGCCAAGGCCAATCCGGGCAAACTCTCCTATGGCTCGGCCGGCACCGGCGGCGGCACGCACCTTGCCGGTGAACTGCTGAAGGGCCTCGTGGGCATCGACATCGTGCACATTCCCTACAAGGGCAGCGCGCCGGCCATGACCGACCTGCTCGGCGGGCAGGTGCAGCTCATGTTCGCCGATCCGCCCACGGCATTGCCGCAGGTCAAGGCGGGCAAGGTCAAGGCGCTGGCCGTCGCGCAGTCGGCGCGCTCCGCGCTTGCGCCGGACATCCCCAGCGCGACGGAAGCGGGCTTCCCGGCCTATGACGCGTATTCCTGGGGTGGCTTCGTGGTGCCGGCGGCGACGCCCGCCGATATCGTTGCGCGCCTGAACCGCGAGATCGTTGGGGCGATGAACACGCCGGAGACCCGCGACGCCCTGCTGGCGCGCGGCGCGGAACCCCACCCGAGCTCGCCGGAGCAGTTTGCGGCCTTCATGCGCGCCGAAACGACCAAGTGGGCCAAGGTCGTGAAGGACAGCAACATCAAGGCAGACTGATGCAGGCAGACAAGAAAGGCCCGCTGCATGGCATGCGGGTGCTGGATTTCACCAACATGATGGCCGGCCCATATTGCACGCGCTGGCTGGCCGATGTGGGTGCCGAGGTGATCAAGGTGGAACCGCCCGAGGGCGACCAGAACCGCACGCGACGTCCGGTGCGGGATGGATACAGCACCGCCTTCGGCCATCTCAACGCCGGCAAGAAATGCATCGCGCTGGATCTCAAGAAACCTGCTGGCCTGCAGGCGGCCCTGGCCCTGGCTGAAAAAAGCGACGTGGTGATCGAAAACTGGTCGCCGGGTGTCGCCGAGCGGCTGGGCGTCGGCTACAAGACGCTCGCGAAATCGAAGCCCGATCTGGTGTATTGCTCCATCTCCGGATTCGGCCAGATCGGGCCCGGTGCCTTCAAGCCGGCTTTTGCCGCCATCGTGCATGCGGTGAGCGGATTCGACATGGCGCAGGTCGAATACCAGGGCGGGGATCGCCCGGCCAAGACCGGCACCTTCATTGCCGACATCATGGCGGGCATGATGGCGTTCGGCGCGATCCAGTCGGCACTGGTGCGTCGCGAGCGTACCGGCGAAGGGCAGTACATCGACCTGTCCATGATGGACTGCATGATGAACCTGCTCGCGCTGGAGTTCCAGGAAGTGCAGAACCCGATGAACGAGACCCCGCGCCTGTACACGCCGCTGAAGACGCTGGACGACTTCATCGTGTGCGCGCCGACCAGCCAGAAGAACTTCGAGAACCTGGCCCGCGCGGTGGGACATCCGGAGTGGATTGCCGATGCGCGCTTTTCCAAGTCGCGCCAGCGCGAGGCGAACTGGTCGCAGTTGATGGAACTGATCGAAACCTGGTCGGTCGGCATGACCGGACAGGCCTGCGAGGACCTGCTGAACGGCGTCGGCGTTCCCTGCGGACGGTTTCGCACCATCGCCGAGGCAATGCGGGATCCGCAGTTCGCGGCGCGCGGTTCATTCAGTACGGTGCGTGACGCGAAGGGGGAGTTTCTTGTTCCGGACATTCCCTTCCAGATGCCCGGCCTGAACGTGAAGGTCGGCTCGAGGGTGGCCACGTTCGGCGAAGACACCGCCGAGGTGCTCGGTGAACTGCTTGGCTACACGCCGGCGCAGGCGGCGGCCTGCGCGGCCGATTCCGACTAGCAGTCAGGCGGACTCGATCGGACGCCGGATCGATTCAGTGCGCCGAGGATGATGTGGTCGGCTTGGTCGCCGCAGGCTGCACTGTTTTCGGTGCGACTGGCAGGGCGGACCGCAAGGTGTGCGAGCCTTCCCTGATCGCTTCCTCACGGCTCCGTTCCAGCAGTTCCCATTCCTTCAACCCTTCCGGGGTGGCGCAGTCGATGCCGCGATTCTGCCGGCAGCGCTCGACCGCGCGTTCATGCTGGCGGGCCTTTTCGGCGGCTGCCTGTGCTGAAGAGCCTCCGGAAGCGCCTGGCGTCTGCGCCGCCGCCGGCAAAGCAACCAGCACGGCAAAGGCAATGACCAGCAAACTGGATGGCAAGGTCATGATGGACTCCGTGTGCAATGCACGGCATCGCATCCGAGTCGATGATTTCGCATCAACGAGCGATCTGCCCGCCAATCATGGCGCCGGTCACCGCGCCGATGGCAATGGCCGCGGTGCGACCGTTGCCGCGACCGATCGTATTGCCGATGGCAGCTCCGGCGATGGCGCCGCCAATCGTGCCCAGCGCCGAGTTCGACACCCTCGGCGCCTCGTAGTAGGCGGGCTGGCTGTAGTGAACGGGGGCCGGCTGGTAATAGACCGGTGCCGGCACATAGACGGGCGGCGGGGCGTAGTACACCGGTTGCGGCGCATAGCCGTAGACCGGCTGCACGCGCTGGATGACCAGCGGACGATAGTCGCGCTCATGCCGATGCTCGAAACGCTCGCGTTCGCGCCAACCGCGCCGGTCATCGTCGTGTGCCCAGGCCGGGCTGGCGGCGATGAGCAGGGTGGCAACAGCACTGGTGACGGTTACTGCACGAAGGGTCGAGAGTTTCATGATGGACTCCTTTTATGGGTCTGACGCCCCCAATAACGTGCGGTTGCGCCGGCCGTTGTCCGGCGCGCCGGTAACAGAATGTTGCATCCGCGTCAGACGTAAGCGTCGCCGGTCCAGCATCGACCCGTCAAAATCCGGCCTGCTTTCAATCCGGCCATTGATGCCATTCTCCTTCCCATACTCAAGCTAATATGATTGTATTGCTGCTTCAACGGCTCAAAATATCCGGAAATTTCTCCACCGAGAAGATACGTGCGCACCCACCCCAGCATCCTGATCATCGATGACGACCCCATGCTGTGCGAGTTGCTGGCGCTCCATCTCAGCTTTGCGGGTTACGACAATGTGCGCATCGCCGAGGACGCGGTCGTGGGCGGGCGCATGCTGCTCGAATCCCCTCCCGACCTGTTGCTGACGGACATCATCATGCCGTACCTCGATGGCCTGCAACTGCTGGAAGCCATGCGCGGCGATGACACGACCCGAAATATCCCGGTCATCATCATCTCGATCCGAAAGGACGACGAGGCGTATCAGAAGGCGAGGCAGTTCGGCGCCTGCGCCTATCTGCAAAAGCCATTGGATGCGGCGGAGCTGGTGGCAACGGTGAAAAGGGTGCTGGCTGATCCGACGCCGATGTAGAGCAAGTCATGGAGGCGATCAGGGTGATGCCGTGCGTTGCTTTCGCCAGCGTACGAACCAATCAGAACCCCGCCACCCCTGCCTCTAGCCGCACGCCAAAACTGTTGAGTGCCATGCAGATGGCCGTGTACTGGCCCACGGTGAAGACCACATCCATCAACTGTTTCGTGTCGTAGCGTGACGCCAGCGCGGCCCAGGTGCCATTGCTGATGATATGTCTGGCGTGCAATTCGTCCGCGGCGCGCAGCAGCGTGGCATCGAATGCGGTCCAGGCGGGATCCGACGATCCCACCTTGATGCGGGCGATCTCGTCGTCGCCGAGGCCCGCCTTGCGCGCGAACAGCACGTGCCGGCCCCATTCGTATTCGGCCTTGCACAGCCAGCCGGTGCGCAGGATGAGCAGTTCGCGCTCGCGCGGGCTCAGCGTGAGCGTATCGCCCATGATGTGGCTGCCCCAGAGGTGCTTGGATGCGTCCCAGTGCCGCGCCAACGTCGTGGCCACGCCGGTGGAGCGCTTGTTGTCGAAGTAGGGTTGCAGGTAGCGGCGCTGCTCCTCGGTCCATTCGCTTTCGGGCAACGGGGTGACGCGCGGTTCGGTCAGTCTCAAGGCTTGCTCCTGGTTGCGCTCATCAGATGACGTTAGATCGCGCTGGCCACGATCTCAGGATGACGTGCGTCACAATGCATGATGGGTAAGGATTCCGACCTTCGTATTCGGGTGAGACCCTGCTCGATGCCTACCCGCCGTTCTTCTTCATGAGTTCGCGCAGAATGGGTACCCCCACCGAATAGGTGTGGATGGAAATGACGCTGGCGGTTTGCATGACTTCGCTGATTTCCAACGCGCTGGCCCCATGCGTCAGGGCAAGGCGTATGTATTCCCGCAGGTATTCCTCGTTGCGCATGGTGGGCGCACTGTAGACGGCAATCAGCACGAATGCCTTGGTCTTCGCGTCCAGCGCCGATTCCCGCCAGGGCTTCATGGCCAGTTCGACGAACGCCTCGCCGAAGTCCGGAGCCACATGCATGGCGAGGTCCAGCCACTCGGGCCAGTGCCCCATGTGCTGCCGGTACAGATCCCGGGCCCTGGCCTGGCGCTCCGTCAGCGCTCGCTGCGGCTGCAGTTCCGATTCGCGCCCCGCCCGCTTCAATTCCTCGGCAAGGATGGGCATTCCGACACGGGAGCCGAGCCCACAGGTTTCCAGCAGCAGTTGCAGCACCTCGAAGACTTCCTCCTTGGTCGCGCCGCACTGCATGGCGAGATCCATGTGGAGGCGGATGCCGAACTCGAACAGGTGCGTGACCGACGCGTCCGCGGCCATGAACAGCAGATGGCGCAGCTTTTCCGACAAATGTGCGGAACTGGCAGTGACGTATTCGAGATAGGCCTCAAGTGCCGCAGGATCGATGTTGATGAGGTTCTCGTGCATTGGCGACCAGAACCCGCGTTTCTGAATGATGTCTGCCTTCAACTGCTCCTTTGCCCGTTCGTCCATGGCGTCCTCCTGTCGGTTTTCTTGTCTGCGGGCCACAGGGCTGGCGCCGGACGGCTTCCGGTCATGTGACGGTACGTTTGGCGGGAAATGCAGCGGAGCGCGCTATTCGTCCAGTTGGATGCCCGCTCGCCGGATGTCTTTTTCCCACAAGGCCAGGTCTTCCTTCACGAACGCGGGAAAGTCCTGTGCCCGGCCGGTCCACGGGTCGAGTCCCAGATTGACGAGACGGTTCCTGACTTCGCCATCGGATGCGACTTTCGCCAATTCGGTCGACAGTTTCTGCACAATGGGTTCGGGTGTCTTGACCGATGCGAATACGCCGACCCAGGACAGAATCACCATATTCGGATAGCCCAACTCCTTGAATGTCGGCAGATCCGGAGCAGACGGCATGCGCTGGTCCCGCGTCGTGGCCAGCATGCGGACTTGCGGGGACTTTCCAGTGTTCATCGCGGAGATAGTTCCATCGAGAAACACATCAACCACTCCGGCCATCAGCGCCTGGGCCGCGGCGCTTGATCCGCCGCCATACTCCACCTCGGTCACTTCGTAACCTGCCGTTGCCCTGAAGCGCTCAACTGCCAGATGAGTGACGCTACTGCTGCCGAGCGAGACATTGTTCAGCTTCTTTGGGTTGGCTCTTGCGTGGGCAACGAAATCGGCCAGCGTCTTGATCGGCAAACTCGATTTCACGGAAAGAATGAACGATGTCGTCGCTATCGGGGCGATTGGGACGAAGTCGGACATCTTGTACCCGGGATTGCGATAAGCCAGAGAGTTCAAGGCCATGGTGTTGGCCGTGAACAGTAGGGTGTAACCGTCCGCAGGGGCTTGTAGTGCCGCGCGCGTGCCGATCAAGGTAGCGGCGCCGGGTCGGTTCTCGACCAGCACCGCTTGCCCTAGCGCATCGCCAAGTTTCGGCGCCGCGACCCGCGCGATGACGTCGGTCGGCCCTCCTGCACCATACGGAACGATCATTCGTAGTGGCTTTGTCGGAAAGTTCTGCGCGGATGCGGGGATGGCCGCCAGTGCCAGGCAAAGGCAACCACTCCACGTCTTGAGTCCTTGGGTGATCATTCCACACTCCTCCATGTAAGTGACATCAGGCCGGCGGAGGCCCATGGTACCGCAGCGAGCTGGTGCGACGAGTTTTATAGAGGAGATCCGGCTTGTCTTCCATTTCGTGCGCCGGTAAGCGGAGGCGAGGCTGATGATGTGAGAAGAAAAACTACCCATGAGTTGGGTTTCTCAGTGCCTTAGCAAACGGCGTGGATCGGGAGACGGGATGCAGGCTCATTGCGGTATGCTCGGCTACTTCACGGCCATTCTGCCCATCGCCAACTAAAACGATTCATCCGCTGCCGCCGGCATGACGGATTCAGGGAGTTCCGCTTCATGCTGGTCCGTGCCGTCGCCCTGCTGTCCTTCGCCGGCTTTGCCAGCATTCTCAGCTTGCGCGCATCCGATCCGCTCTTGCCCATGATGGGTATGGCGTTCGGCATCCTGCCGGGGGCGGCGGCGGTCACCATCACGGCGTTCGGCATCGGCTATGGCGTGTTCCAGCTGGTGCACGGACCGGTGGGAGATCGCATCGGCAAGTTCCGGCTGCTGTCCTATCTCGCCGCGCTGTCGGCGATCGGGTCGTTCGCCTGTGCGCTGGCGCCGAGTCTTGGCACGTTGATCGCAGCACGTTTTTTTACCGGGGCGATGACGGGCGGCATGATCCCGCTGGCCATGGCGTGGATCGGCGACACCGTGCCCTACGACAAGCGCCAGGTGTTCATTGCGCGCTACCTGATCGGCAATTTCATGGGCATCACGATCGGGCCGCTCATCGCGGGTTACATGGCGGAGTTCTGGGGCTGGCGTTCGCCGTTCTACGTGATCGGCGTGCTGTACGTGGTGATCACCTTCGTGTTCTGGCACGAGCTGCGCAGCAACGC
>CANIIN010000026.1 GCA_947467405.1 Betaproteobacteria bacterium
ATACCCCTTGTGGCGGTCCAGCCCATAACCCGGATAGATCTGGTGAAGCCGCAGCATTTCCGCGTCGCGAGCTGTCTTGGCGAGGATCGAAGCAGCCGAAATTGCCTCGACCGTGGCGTCGCCGCGGATGATGGCTCGGATCGGAACATTGACCGATGGACAGCAATTGCCGTCTACCTGCACTTCATCGAATTCCAAGGATATTCCATCAATGGCCCGCTTCATTGCCAGCATCGTGGCCTGAAGAATGTTCAATTCATCGATTTCCTGAACCGATGCGGAAGTGACCACCCAGGCCAATGCCTTGTTCATGATCTCCTTGGCGAGGAGTTCCCGGGTTCGCTCGGAGAGGACCTTGGAGTCAGCAAGGCCGTCAATGCGGGCGCCTGGGTTCAAGACAACTGCTGCCGCGTAGACTGGCCCGGCAAGCGGGCCGCGCCCTGCCTCGTCCACGCCGCATATCAGCGCATGCATTGTTCTATCGCTTCTGCCGCGCGTTCTGCCGTATTCTGGCGCAACAGGTGGTGCATGACGCCGAGGCGTGCGGGAACGCGTCGTTTGGCACTGGCATCCGACATCTCGTTCATCAAGGCCTGAGCCAGATTGTCCGGGGTCGCATCCTCCTGCAGAAACTCAGGGACGACGAACTCTTCGGCAATGATATTGGGAAGGCCGACCCAGGGCTGATAACGCATGCGATTCATCAACATCCACGAAGTCTCGGCCATGCGGTACGCAATGACCATCGGCTTCTTGAAAAGTGCCGTTTCAAGCGTTGCCGTTCCACTCGCGACGAGAACGGCGTCGGAGGCGGCAATCGCTTCTCTGGAGTGCCCAAACAGCACCGTCAACGGCAGGTCCTGTGCGTTTTCTTCGTATAGGGCAGACTCGAACAATTGGCGAGTTTCCCGGCTCACGAGCGGAACCAGGAACCGCACATCCGGCCAAGAGGCTGAGATTCTTTGCGCGGTTTGAATAAAAGTCTTCGCAAGAAAGCGCAATTCCGATTGCCGACTGCCCGGAAGCAAAGCAATGACCCTCTGTTGAGGGGGGATTCTCAATTGTTCCCGGGCAGCGTTGGTCTGGTCCTCCTCGGGAATGATGTCTGCAAGGGGATGCCCGACGTAGCTGACCGGAATGCCTGCTTTCTTATAGAGCGATTCTTCAAATGGAAAAACCACGAGCATTCTGTCGCAGGAGTGCGCGATTCGCTTGATGCGACCTCCTCTCCATGCCCAAATTGACGGACTGACGTAATGAACCGTCCTGATGGAATGACGCTTCAGTCTTCGTTCCAGATCAAGATTGAAATCCGGCGCATCGATGCCAATGAAGAGCGCCGGATTTTCCTTCTCGATCCGAGCCGCCAGAGAGCGCCTCATGGAGACAATCCCGGCGTAATGGCGCAGCACCTCGGCATATCCGCGGACCGACAGGCGCTCCATCGGATACCATGATTCGAATCCTTCTCCCTCCATCTTCGGGCCGCCGATCCCGACGAAACGTGATCGTGGCATGCGCTTTTTTAGCGCTGCGATCAAATGAGCGCCGAGAAAGTCGCCCGACGCTTCGCCAGCCACCATGGCGATGACAGTCGCGTCCCCTGATCTGCCGCTGGCGATGGTTGGCACCAAGATGTCAGCGGATGATCCCGCGCTTGCCCGATTTCAGAAACTCGGCAAGGATCGCAAGTTCGGGAACGCTTTGTTGTTGCTCAAGGAGTTGCTGACGCGCCGCCTCCAGAGAGAGGCCCGCCTTGTAGAGGGTCTTGTACGCTGCTTTGATTTCGACGATTGCCTTGGGCTCAAATCCGCGCCTTTTGAGACCTTCGGAGTTGATTCCGAATGGGCTAGCCGTATTCCCTGCGGCAGTGACATAGGGCGGCAGGTCCTGTAGCAGAATGGTTCCCATGGCGGTCAAACTGTGTGCGCCGATTCGAACAAATTGGTGCACAACAGTGAAGCCTCCCAGAATCGCCCAGTCTCCGACATGAACATGCCCTGCAAGCTGCGCATTGTTGGCGAATATGGTGTGGTTTCCGACCTGGCAATCGTGGGCAATATGCACATAGGCCATGATCCAATTGTCGTTACCTACCCGGGTGACACCAACATCTTGAGACGTACCGCGGTTGAATGTGCAGAACTCGCGAATCGTATTCCGATCGCCAATCTCCAGCCGGGTTGCTTCTCCCGCGTATTTCTTGTCTTGAGGCGGGGCACCGAGCGAAGTGAAAGGTGAAACCGTGTTGTCTTTGCCAATGATGGTCGGACCATCGATGACGGCATGGGATCCGATTTTCGTCCCGGATCCGATTTCCACATGATCACCGATAACCGTAAAAGCACCGATCTCGACACCGTCTGACAGTTTGGCTTTCGGCGAAACAATTGCTGTCGGATGAATCATAGGGCTCGTACAGTGCACATCAGTTTCGCCTCGGCGGCGATTGCGCCGTCTACGCATGCCCTGACATTGAACTTCCAGATTCCCCTGACATGGCGTTCGACCTCAGCCTCGAGACGGAGCTGATCTCCCGGCATGACCGGCCGCTTGAATCTGGCCTCGTCGATACCCACGAAATAGTAGACGGACTTGTCGTCGGGTTTGTTGCCAAGTGTTTTGAACGAGAGGATTGCTGATGCCTGAGCCAGCGCTTCAATGATCATGACACCGGGCATGACGGGGTGATGTGGAAAATGCCCTTCAAAAAACGGCTCATTGATCGTGACATTCTTGATGGCGACAATTCGCTTGCCGGGTTCGCATTCCAGAACCCTGTCTACAAGAAGGATCGGATAGCGGTGCGGCAGATATTCAAGGATTTCATGTATGTCCATGACCATGGCTTGTCCTGTTACTTTCTTGTCCGTTTTGTGGGGTGTCGCCCCGCAGTCGCTGGCTGGTGACGACTTGCGGCGGTTGGAAGCTTCCCGGCATCCGAGACGGCCCCCTCCAACGCGTGCAATCGATCAGCCAAATCTTCAATTTGACGAATTCTGACCGCCGTCCGAGCCCATTTGTCGTGCTGATCGAACGGAAAGACTCCCGTATAGGTCCCTGACTTTTCAATCGATTTCGTGACCAATGTGGCTGCTGATATGTGAACATTGTCGGCCAGCGTAATATGCCCGACAAGAATCGCACCTCCGGCAATGGTGCAATGTCTGCCGACCCGCGTGCTCCCTGCGATACCAACACAGCCTGCAAGCGCACTATGCGCGCCAATGCGGACGTTGTGGCCGATCTGGATCTGGTTATCGAGTTTTACCCCGTCCTCAATGACCGTATCATCCAGGGCACCACGGTCGATTGTTGTATTGGCGCCAATTTCCACGTTGTCGCCGATCACGACTCGCCCGGTCTGGGGAATCTTGAGCCAATGATCTCCGTCACGTGCAATACCAAAGCCATCCGCACCGATGACCGCGCCGGAATGGACGATACCGTTGCTGCCAATTTCGCATCCGTCATAAATGGTGACGCGGGCATGGAGTCGTGTATGTGCTCCCACCTTTACACCAACTCCAATACTGCAACCGGGACCGACATATGCGTGATGGCCAATGATTGCTCCATGTCCGATATAGACATGCGGGGCGATTTCCGCGCTGGGTGAAATGCTGGAGTCGGCTTCGATGAAGGCTGTGGGGTGTATGCCCGGGCGTATCGAGGACGGGGGCGAAAACAGATTTGCGACGCGGGCAAAATAAAGGTAGGCATCGTCACATAGGATGCAAGGCAAGTCGGTCGCGTCACGCAATGTGGACGGCAGAATGACGGCCGATGCCTTGGTCGTTGCCAAGGCTGACTTGTATCTGCTATGGCTCAAGAAGGTGATGTCCCCATCTCCAGCAGACTGGAGTGAAGCTACCCGACGCACAACAATTCGGGAATCACCATGCAATTCGCCACCGAATTGCTTGACCAAGTCACGGAGAGACCGGCCGTCTTGATTTTCGGGCGATCGACTCGCCATCGCCTGCGATCAAGCCCTATTTCGCAGAAGGTCGAGCGTCGTCAAGCGCCTTGATTACCTTTTCGGTAATGTCCACCCTAGGGTCGGCCCAGACGACTTCCTGAAATACGATATCGTACTTTTCCAACTCAGCAATCTGTTTGACCGCCCTGTTAGCGCGCTCAAGCACGCTGGCGAGTTCCTCGTTACGGCGCTGATTGAGGTCTTCGCGAAATTCTCTCTGCTTTCGCTGAAATTCACGATTGGCATCATTTATTTCCCGCTCTTTATTGCGGCGTTCGTTCTCCGACAGCGTTGGCGCATTTTTCTCGTAGGTATCCTGCAACTTCTTGACCTGATCAGCGATTTTCGCGAGTTCCTGGTCTCTCTTCGCAAATTCGGCTTCGATTTTCTTTTGCGCACGAACGGCGGGCGCCGCATCGCGAAGGATTCGATCAAGGTTTACAAAACCGATCTTGCCTTGTGCAGAAGCTCCCCCAGGGAATGCGAGAATCATGATCAAGCTTGAGGCAAAGACTGCGAGCGCTTTCCGGAGACTGACTGACGTCATTTGCAACTATTCCTTTAAGCCGGTTTGTGGTCGGAATCTTAATTTATTCAATCGATTATACCCGGGACCTAGAACACTTGCCCGAGGTTGAATTGAAAGATCTGGCGCTTGTCACCTTCCTTAGAATTCAATGCCTTACCCAGACTGAATTTCATAGGCCCAAAAGGGGAATTCCACCCAAATCCCACACCCGCAGAGTACCTGAGCTGTGAAAGGCTCATCTTCTGATCCGATCCATAGATCTGACCTCCATCCAGGAAGGTACTCAGACGCATTGAACGTTCCTTGCCAGCCCCCGGCACGGGGAACAGTAATTCCGCACTCCCCAACAACAGCCGTGTGCCGCCCACCCGCGTCGAGCCATCAGTGTCCACCGGACCGAGTGATGCCGTGTCATAACCCCGTACGGAGTCCGGGCCGCCTGCATAGAAGTTCTTGAAAAACGGCAAGGTCCTGCCTCCATAACCATTGGCAGCCCCAATCTCCCCGGTCCATTGAGTTGTCACGTCACGACTGATTGGGTAGTAATAGACGGTCTTGTAGCCGAGTTTGTAAAGGCGCAGTTTGCCTGGAGGAATTGACGCTTCTGCAGTGACCCTCTCCACTTGACCCTTTGTAGTCCAGCGCACGCTGTCGCGCGTATCTGTTACGAATGCCGCGACCGGTGAAATATTGGTGTAGCTCGTTCCATTTGCAGCGGTAAACGCAAGGATTCTGGATGGGCTGTCGGTAAAGGTATCCACCTTGTCGGATTCCACCGTTAGCCCTGTCTCGATTCTCGATATATCTGTAACCGGATAGCCGAACCTGACTGATCCTCCAAGTGCCGAGGTTCTGTAGTTTCCCAAACCCAATGAGGACGGAGTCGTACGGCGGAAGAAGGCATCAAACCCCCGACTTACGCCATCAACGGTGTAATAAGGGTCAAGATATGACAGCGACAGGTTTGTATTGACTTTGCTGGTATTGATTCCGGCGCCAATGGTCTTGCCACTGCCGAGAAAGTTCGACTGGCTGATTGAAGTCTGAACCACGATCTTGCTGGCTTGGGAGAATCCGAGGCCGAAAAGAAAAGCACCGGTTGACTTTTCTTTGACGCGTACATTGACATCGACCTGATCGGACGTGCCGGCAACTGGCGGCGATTCGATCTCGACGTCGGTGAAATAGGCAGTGCGGTCTATCCGCTCCTTGGATTTCTGTATCTTTTCGCCATCGAAAAAAGCGCCTTCAAGTTGCCGCATTTCGCGCCGAATCACCTCATCCCGCGTCTTGGTGTTTCCGACAACATTGATACGGCGCACGTATACGCGACGGCCCGGGTCGATCATGATCGTGAAAGCGGCTTGATTCCTGTCTCGATTGATCTCCGGAACAGCGTTGGCATTGGCAAAGGCATATCCGTCTCGGCCGAGCCGATCGGTGATTGCCTTGGTGCTATCGTTCAGTTTCTCTCGACTGAACTCATCTCCAATCCTGATTCGAAGCAGTGCGCGCAGTTCCACTTCGGGGACGAGCATTTCACCGCCAAACTTGATATCAGATACCGTGTACTTTTCCCCTTCAGTGATATTTACCGTAATGTAGATATCCTTCTTGTCCGGGGTAATCGATACCTGAGTTGACTCGACGTTGAAGTCCAGGTAGCCGCGGTTCATATAGAAGGACTTCAGAGCGTCCAAATCACCTTGCAGTTTCTGGCGAGAGTACTGGTCATTCTTTGTGTACCAGCTGATCCAGTTTGGCGTCTGCAGATCAAGCAATCCAAGCAGATCCTGATCCGAGAAGACACGATTGCCAACGACGTTGATGGAGCGAATCTTCGCGATCTCTCCCTCTTCGACCGCGAAATTTAGCCCCACCCGATTCCGCTCAAGCGGCGTGACCGTAGTAGTGACTTGAACCCCGTAATGCCCTTTACTCAGGTATTGCCGCTTTATTTCCTGCTCAGACTGGTCAAGGATGGCCTTGTCAAAGATCTTGCCTTCGCTCAGCCCCGCATCGCGCAACCCCTTCTTGACTTCATCGGGTTTGAATGCCTTCATTCCACTGAACGCGATGGAGGCGACAGCCGGGCGCTCTTCGACAACGACTATCAGGACGTCCTTTTCAACCTCGAGACGAACATCTCGGAAAAAACCGGTCGCAAACAGCGCTCTGAGCGCTTGCGCGGCCTTCTCGTCGGTCATCGACTCGCCTACTTTCACAGGCAGATAACTGAAGACGGTGCCCGCCTCGATGCGTTGAATACCCTCTACGCGGATATCCTTTACCGTAAACGTGTCGAATGCGTGAGCAATGCCCGGAAGGAAAGATTGAATGGTAATGACTACTACGATCCAGAAATACCTCAACATGTTCTTTTATATCCGTTCAGGGTTCTGTTTACAGGATTTCGGCACGCAAGCTTGCATCCCTATGCGATTGCGGTCAGCTGGATACATGACGGCTAATGTCATTATAAAAAGCGAATGCCATCAACAGCAGAAGAAAGGCCATGCCCACTCGCTGCCCGATTTCCATGGCTCCCTCTGAGAGTGGTCTGCCTACCAGCACCTCAAACATATAATACAGCAAGTGTCCTCCATCAAGGAGCGGCACCGGAAGCAGATTGAGAACACCAAGGCTGATGCTAACGAGGGCAAGAAACGCCATGAACGGAGCAAATCCCATGTGAGCCGATTGCCCGGCATAGTCGGCAATTGATATTGGTCCGGAAATATTCTTGGGCGATATTTCTCCAAGCAGCATCTTGCCCATCATCCTCAGACTGAATCTGGCCGTATCGTATGTTCTGTAAATGGCGGCCCGCATCGACTCCAAAGGCCCGCGACGGACGACGGTGATCAGTCCATCAACTTCTGGTGAAGCCTTGGCGAATGCGCCAATTCTGCCGGCGCGCGCCTTTCCTCCAGGCAATGCAACGGACTCAGGTATCAGTGACAATTGCATTCGCTTGCCCAGGCGATCCAGATCGACAGCGACGGTTTGAGCAGGCTTTGCACGAATGCTATCCACAAAGACTGTCCAGGATGTGACGGCTACGTTATCCACGGCAATGATGCGGTCTCCAGCCGCCAGTCCGGCCAACTGCGCAACACTACCGTCCGTGACACCACCGACCACTGGCGGTATATCCGGTCTATACAGTCTCAAGCCAATCGCGGATACCGGATCCTTTTCCTGTTCGCCGATTTCCGCGAGCGTCAGATTGAGATCAGTCCATAATATTCCCCCGCCCTGCCGTACCAACTCAAGACGAACGGTGCGTTTCTCAACGGCAGCCTGTACCAGTTGCCAGCGCAAGTCTTGCCACGTATCAACACCCAATTCATCAACCCGCGTGACCCGGTCACCGCGTCGAACATCGACGAACGAAGAGACTGAGCCGACAATTGGTGAGTCGAGTATAGGCTTGGCTTCAGGCACTCCCTGGAGGAACAGCGCCCAATAGACAAAAATCGCGAACAGAAAATTGGCAGCTGGACCGGCTGCTACTATCGCCATGCGACGCCAGACACTCTTTCTATTGAAGGCGCGGTGGGCATCCGATGGCACAACGACGCCCTCTCGCTCATCCAGCATCGTGACATAGCCACCAAATGGAATCGCAGAAATGATCCATTCGGTGTCGCCCTTGCGAAACTGTCGGCTGAAGATCGCCCTCCCGAAACCAATCGAGAATTTCAGAACCTGAACTCCACACACTTTCGCTGCAAAAAAATGACCAAATTCATGCACGGTCACCAGCAGTGCGATGGCTGCCAGAAATGCGGCTATGGTGCTCAGTAAGCTCACTATCGTCTTTCGCAGGCACGCTGAATTGCGATTGCAGCCAACTCACGAGCCATAGAGTCCACGGCAAGAACATGCTCTATTCCAGAGACTGGCTCTGGAGCACTTCCTTGCAATACATTTTCAATGACCTGGGTAATTGCCAAAAACGGCAATTTCCCAGACAAAAAGCTCGCGACAGCCATTTCGTTTGCTGCGTTGAGCACAATTGGAGCGGTGCCGCCGGCTTGCAGAGCTTCATACGCCAATCGGATGGCTGGAAATTGATTGGTATCCGGCTTTTCGAAATTCAAACCGCCAATTGCTGGAAGATTGAGACTTTCCACTCCGGATTCAATCCGGTCCGGAAAGGCAAGGGCGTGCGCGATTGGCGTGCGCATATCTGGATTCCCCAGTTGCGCGATGACTGATCCATCAACGTATTCCACCATGGAGTGGACAACACTCTGCGGATGTATGACTACTTCAATTTGTTCCCTTGGTGCGCCGAACAACCAGTGTGCTTCGATAATCTCCAGCCCCTTGTTCATCATCGTCGCTGAGTCAACCGAAATTTTCCTCCCCATGACCCACTTAGGGTGGGCGCAAGCTTCATCTGGGGTGACTCTCGCCAACGAATCTCTTGCGCGAGTGCGGAAGGGGCCACCCGAAGCAGTCAGGATAATTCTGCGAACCCCCTTGGACCGAAGATCCGCACGAGTGTGTGGTGCGAGGCACTGGAAAATGGCGTTGTGTTCGCTGTCGATCGGCAGCAGTGTTGCCCCACCTTGCTGGATCGCCTCAATCAGCAGCGCCCCGGACATCACCAGCGCTTCCTTATTTGCCAGCAAGACAGTCTTTCCGGCTTGACATGCAGCAAGCGTCGATTTCAACCCCGCGGCGCCTACAATTGCTGCCATGACGGAGTCCACTGATGGATGAGTGGCGCAAGCGATCAAGCCCTCCTCCCCAGTCAGGACTTCTGCGCGAATCCCCTTTTTCTCTAGCAGTCGTGAAAGCTGCGCGGCGGCCTCTCCATCGGCCATGCAAACTGTGCTTGGCGACAATACCTCGCAAAGCACTGCAAGTTGATGGGCGTTTGTGTTGGCGGTCAGTGTCTCGACCTTAAATCGGTCCGGATGGCGTAATACGACGTCGATGGTGCTTTGACCAATTGACCCAGTCGCCCCAAGGATCGCAATCCGTTTTATCTTTGCGTTGGCCAAGTCAAGCCGCCATGTATTGGTGGACGATGGCCGCAAGCGGCATGATGGGGAGGAGTGCATCAACCCTGTCGAGAACTCCGCCATGGCCAGGTAGAACATTCCCACTGTCCTTGACGCCGGCAGATCGTTTCATCAGTGATTCGAAAAGGTCACCGACAATACCTGCCACCGCCAATGCAAGCCAGAGCAGAATCATCTGACTGAGATTCATGAATGACATCAGTTTCCAGCCCAGCGAGAAGCAAAGGATTGCGTAGATGGCCACTCCGATTAGACCCCCAACTGCCCCCTCCCATGTTTTTCCGGGGCTGATTAATGGTGCGAGCTTGTGCCTGCCGAAGGCCCTTCCGGTGAAATACGCCAGGCTGTCGGATACCCACGCTACTGCCATGATTGCCAGAAGAATACTTGCGGACATTTCTCGCAATTCCACAAGGGCCTCGAATACGGCCGGCAAGAGAATCAGGCCCAGCAGTTTCGACCAAATCGACTTGTGCGTGTCTGCATGTTTGAATAGCAGATACGGTGCAATCAACAGCCAGAAAATACTGGCAAAGACGTAGATGACTATCTTGGCCATCGGGAAAGTAGTCACCACGAAGGCGCATATGACTACCAATCCAGCATAGGTTGCTGTTGGAATGACACCCACCAGCCCCGTAAGTCGCGCCCATTCAATGGCTGCCGCTACGGTTAGCAGCAGCGCCAGGCTGATCCAACCTGCTGACGGCAGAAGAAATGTCGCTGGCAGGAAAATGAGTAGCACGACAATTGCGGTGACGATTCGTGTAATCACCTTCGGCCCGCTAGAGAATGAATTCGTGCATCAGGAACTCAGGTAACAATCTGCTTTGAGGCGTCCCCTGCCACGCCTGACCGCGCCTTCAACTGCTCTACAGTCTGGCCAAACCTTCTGTCGCGCTCACGATACCAGTCAATGGCCACATCAAGCGCCTTACCATCGAAGTCTGGCCAAAGGGTGTCCGTAAAATAGAGTTCCGTATAGGCAAGTTGCCAAAGCAGAAAATTACTGATTCTTCTCTCACCGCCGGTTCTGATGAATAAATCGGGCTCAGGCGTGTGGCTAAGCGCCAGTCTGGATTCCAGTTCCTCTTCAGTTATCGGGCCTGATTCGGTGGTTCGATTGTGGGCAATCTGATTTATCGCCTGAAGCAGGTCCCAGCGCCCCCCATAGTTGGCGGCAATCGTCAGCGTCAAACCAGTATTGCCTGCCGTCATCGCCTCTCCTTCTGCAGCGAGACCAGCGATCTTTTCTCCAAATGACTTCAGGTCGCCAATGACCCTCATCCGGACGTTATTGCGATGCATTTTCTCCACTTCGTGTTGGAGAGCCCAGACAAAAAGCATCTGCAGAACGGATACCTCCTGCGGTGGTCTGCGCCAATTTTCGGAACTGAACGCGAAGACCGTCAGGTACTCGATTCCTCGCTCAACGCAGTTTTTCGTCAGATCCCGGAGGGTATCGACCCCGCGTTTATGGCCCGCTACCCGCGGCAGCATTCTTTTGCGTGCCCACCGGCCATTACCATCCATGATTACGGCAATATGCCGAGGTATCGTCCCGGCGCCAGGTATCTCTCGTGTTGAACTTGGGAAGAGGGTCACGGTGGATGCCCTTCCGATCAGATAGACATTAAATCTGTTTCCTTGGCGACTAGAATTTTGTCAATTTCGGCGACATGCCGATCCGTCATTTTCTGTACCTCGTCCTGCCCTCGCCGTTCCTCGTCCTCAGAAACTCCCTTGGACTTGAGCAGTTCCTTAAGCGAATGATTCGCGTCTCGACGGAGATTGCGGATTGCGATGCGCGCATTCTCGCCTTCCGATTTGACTAGTTTGGCGAGCTCCCGACGGCGTTCTTCCGTAAGGGGCGGCATCGGCAGGCGAATCAACTCGCCCTGCACGCTGGGATTGAGTCCTAAATCAGCTTCGCGGATGGCCTTCTCTATTGCGCCAGCCATTTTCTTGTCCCACGGCGTTACCCCGATCGTTCGTGCATCTAGAAGTGAGACATTGGCAACCTGGGGTAACGGTGTCGGGTTGCCGTAATATTCGACCATCACATGATCAATCAGGCCGGTATGGGCACGGCCTGTACGAATCTTGCTGAGGTCCGACTTTAGCGATTCGATGGACTTCTGCATGCGCTGTTCGGCGCCTTTTTTGATTTCGGCAATAGTCATTGGATCTCCTTCAGTCAACAGAACGGCATGCCGCCTGCCATTAATCGTGAACCAGCGTGCCCTCGCTGTCGCCCATGAGCACCTTCTTCATCGCACCGGGCTTGTTTATGGAAAAAACCGTGATGGGCAGACTTTGATCGCGGCAAAGTGCAAATGCAGTCGCATCCATTATCTTGAGGTTCCGCATGATGGCCTCATCAAATGAAATCTCATCATAGCGCTGTGCATTTGGATTGGTTTTGGGATCATCAGAATAGATCCCATCAACCTTGGTTGCCTTGAGAACCATCTCCGCACCGATCTCCGTTCCGCGAAGCGCGGCGGCGGTGTCAGTCGTAAAAAATGGATTGCCGGTTCCGGCAGCAAAAATGACAATTTTTCCCTCCTCAAGGTAACGAATTGCCTTGGGACGGATGTACGGCTCCACCACTTGCTCAATATTTAGCGCCGATTGAACCCTGGCATTGAGCCCTTTCTGCCTCATGACATCTGCCAGTGCCAGCGCATTCATGATGGTCGCGAGCATGCCCATATAGTCAGCGGTTGCGCGATCCATTCCAGCAGAGCCAAGCGCCACACCTCGGAAGATGTTCCCTCCACCAATCACAACCCCCATCTCGACCCCAAGTGAAACAACTTGGGATATCTCGTCAACAATACGCTCAATAGTCTGGCGATTGATCCCAAATGCGTCGTCTCCCATCAGGGCTTCGCCGGAGAGTTTAAGCAGAATGCGCTTGTATTTCGGACTTGTCATTGCTGTCTGGACCTCGGTTCAAATCAAACGCGCGTCGATAACTCGGCCTGTGCCTTAACTTCTGCGGCAAAGTCGGTGACCTTCTTCTCAATTCCCTCGCCGACAACGTAAAGAACGAATGATGCAACGGATGC
>CANIIN010000027.1 GCA_947467405.1 Betaproteobacteria bacterium
GGAGCGCGCCGCGGTCAAGCCCGACGGCCGCACAGCGCTGATTGAAGCGCCTGTAGTAGTGACATCCGATGATTAACAAATCTTAATGAAGAGCTGATTAAGTCCTGAAAATGAAAACACCTGAACAAGCTTCCCTCTGACGTGGGGGATATACAAGGGGGCTTGCCCCCTTGTTCAGTGAATCCTTAATGCTCATGCCGTAATCGGTGGTGCCAATTCGGCGATGCTCGTGGTGGGTGGCTGTAGAATGGCCGCGTTTTCACTGTCTTGCGTGATGCCATCTCGCGCATGAAGCGAGCGCGTCGAAATAGCGCCGGTCAGTGCAAACAGCAACCGCAGTACACACAGGAACTGATCATGCATCACCACTCTGGCCAGACGGCCCGCCAATCCGGACCTGCAATGGCCGTGCTCACCGCGTTGATTGCCCTTGCGGCGCTGGGCATTCATGCATCGGCACAGGCACAAACCTATGCCAAGGGCCTGAGCCTGATTCCGAACGAGGAATACGAGGCGATTCCCGCCGTGCCGCGTTTTCGCGCCTTCCTGCCGCCGGCGGCTGACCTGTCCGAGTGGCTGCCGGCCGTGGGCGATCAGGGCGAGCAGTCCTCCTGCACCGCCTGGTCCACGACCTATTACATGCGCAGCTATTACGTGAACCGCGCCGCCGGCAATACGGCGCGCCCGCAGTCACTCAGCCCCGCATTCGTTTACAACCAGCTTGCGCCGCGCGGCGCGCGTTGCGCCGAGGGCCTGGCCATCGGCCGCGTACTGGATTTCCTGAAGACGCGCGGTGCGCCGCCGTATGCCAGTTTTCCCTATGCAATGTCCTCGTGCGATGCCTTGCCGGATCAGACCGTCGAGCAGCAGGCCGGCAATTTCCGCATCCGCGACTGGAAGCGCCTCGAACGCGGCAAGCTCGATGATGTGAAGGGTGAAATCGCCGCCGGCAATCCGGTGGTGATCGGCATGCTGCTCCCGCCGAGCTTTTCGCGTCACAAGGGCAGCGCAGCCTTCGACGACACCACGCCGTCGCCCGACGCGCACGCTATGACGGTGATCGGCTATGACGACAACCTTCGCGCCTTCCGCCTCATCAATTCGTGGGGAACCGCGTGGGGTGATCGCGGCTATGCCTGGGTGAGTTATCGCGCCTTCCAGGCCGATGTGCGCGAGGCCTATGCCGCGCGCGTGGCGATGCCGCCACCGCCTGCGCCCTTGCCGGTGCCCGTGGTGCTGCCCGTGCCGCCGCGGCCGGTGGTTGCGGTGGTCGAGCCGCCCAAGCCGGCGCCTGTTCCACCGCCCGTCGTGACGCCGCCCGTCGTGACGCCACCCAAGCCGGCGCCTGTACCCGTGGTCGTGGTGCCGGTGGTTCCGCCCCAACCCATCATCGATCCGCGACCGACGCCATTGCCGGCGCCGCCGGTTATTGAACCGCCCAAGCCGCAGCCCGCGCCAGTGGTGGTGGACCCGCGTCCGCAGCCCGTTGTGGTCGCGCCTCCTGCGCCCGAGCCGAAGCCCGAGCCGAAGCCCGCGCCCAAGCCCGAACCAAAACCCGAACCGGCACCTGTCGTGGTGGTGCAGCCGCCCAAGCCCGAGCCGAAACCCGAACCCAAGCCCGTGGTCGAACCACCCAAGCCTGCGCCTGCTCCGGTGGTGGTGGTGGTGGAACCGCCCAAACCGTCGCTCAAGGACATCGAGCAAAGCATCGCCAAGCTGTCGGTCGACATGCGCTGCGCCGACGTACGTGTCACCTCCAGCGGCGGACAACTGACGGTGTCCGGTTTTGTCGGTGAGCAGTCCGATGCCGCGAAACTGCGCGAAGTGCTGGGCCAGGCCGGCAAAGCCGGCCAGTACAACGTGCTGCATCGACCTTGGCCGCAGTGCGAGGCCTTGCTCACGCTGGCCAAGCCTCTCGAAGAGTCGGCCGGACTGGCGCTTTCCACCGCCAAGCCGCAGTTGCGCGAAGGCGATGCGCTGTCCTTCCAGGTCACCACGCCGGGCTACGCCGCCTATCTGTACGTGTCATACCTGCAGGCCGACGGCCAGGTCGTGCACCTGCGCCGCTATGCCGATCAGGGCAACAAGCCGCTGCCCGCCGGCACGCGCCTCTCGCTGGGCGGCAAGGGCGAGTACGTGGTGTCTGGCCCGGCCTTCGGCCAGGAAAGCGTGGTGGTGGTGGCCTCGGCCATTCCGCTGCTGGCGCTGGATCGCCCCCTGCAAGAAACCGAGCGCGAGTACCTCACCGAATTCCGGCTCGCCATCCTCGCGCAGCAGCAGGCCAGAGGCAGAGTCTCCGCCGCCTTCCTGCCGCTCTCGACCAGCAAACGTTGAACGAAGATCAAGGATCGATCATGAACATGTTGAAAAATTCCCGCCTGTTGCTGATGGTGGTGCTGGCGCAGGCCGGCATCGCTCTGGCCGCTGACAACATGCCCGGCGCCGACGACATCGCCGCCAAGCTCGCCGCGCCCCCCGCCCAGACGCCGTCCTCGGGGGCGCAGACGCGTTCCTTCTTCAATCAGGACTCCAGCCGCGGCATCACCGTCACCAACGCCAAGCCGGATGAGCCGCCCGCCATCGACCTCAACATCAACTTCGAATTCAATGCCGCCAAGCTGACGCAGGAGGGTTCGGTGCTGGTCGGCAACCTCGGTCGTGCGCTGAAGGACTCGCGCCTCGCGGGCAAGCGTTTCCGCATCGAAGGCCACACCGACGGCAAGGGCAGCGATGCCTACAACCAGGCCCTGTCCGAGCGGCGCGCCGATGCCGTGCGGCGTGAACTGGTGGCCCTGCACGGCGTGGACGCCGCGCGCATCGAAGCGCTCGGCTTCGGCAAGAGCCGCCTGCTCGATGCGCTCAATCCGGAGGCCGCCGCGAACCGTCGCGTGCGCGTCATCAACCTCGGTGGAGCGCAATGATGACCATGCGTCTGAGCCGATGCATTGTCCTGGTGGTATGGCTGTTGGCGGCACCCGCCATGGCGCTGGCCGCCAACGAGGCGCAGAGCGAACGGCGCGTGGCGCTGGTGATCGGCAACAACGACTACCAGTTCGCCAAGAAGCTCGACAACGCCGTGGCCGACGCGGCAGCCTTCCGCAAGGAACTGGAGAGTCGCGGCTTTCAGGTGGTGTATCGCGAAAACGCCAACCGCCGCACCATGAACAGCGCCATGGAAGAGTTCATGGGCAAGCTGAGCACCGACAGCGTGGGCCTGATTTTCTATTCCGGTCACGGTGTACAGATCAATGGTGCCAACTACCTGGTGCCCACCGACCTGTCGGCCAAGGTGCCGGCCGATTTCGTCTATGACGCCGTCGACCTCAGCAAGCTGATCGAACGCGTGTCGCAGACGCAGGCCAAGTTCTCGCTGGCGGTGATCGACGCCTGTCGCGACAATCCGTTCCAGGGCAATGGCCGCGACATCGGCGGCACGCGCGGCCTGGTGGCGCCGGCCGGCAACGCCACCGGCGTGATGATCGTCTACTCGGCCGGGGCCAACCAGAAGGCGCTGGATCGACTCGGAGACAACGACCGCGATCCCAACGGCCTGTTCACGCGCGAGTTTCTGAAAGCCATCCGCATGCCGGGTCTGACCGTGCAGGAAGCGGTGAATCAGATCAAGTCATCGGTGATCGCGCAGGCCAAGAGCGTGGGCCATGTGCAGACCCCGGCCATCTACGACCAGTCGGTCGGCACTTTCGTGTTCACGGCCGGCGCGGCGCGCGCACCGGTCCAGGCCACCGTTGCCAGCGTGGAGCAGAAGACCGTGCAGCAGGTGATCCAGACCGTCGACCCGGCCGCCATCGAACTGTCGTTCTGGGATTCCATCAAGAGCAGCACCAACCCTGCCGACTTCAAGGCGTATCTGGAGCAGTACCCCACCGGGCGTTTTGCCGCGCTGGCGCGCAATCGCTTGCAGCCGCCCGTGGTGGCCCAACCGGCCGTCACGCAGCCCGTGCAGCAACCCGTTCAGCAGAGCCAGCCGGTGCAGGCCGTCGCGGCGCGCAGCCTGTCGGCCTGCCCGCGCAACGAGGCGAGTTACAACTGGAGCAATTGCAACGGCACCGTCGACATGGGCGGCGGCGAAAAATACGAAGGCGACATGAAGGCCGGCCTCTTTGACGGGCGCGGCACCTACACCTACGTCAGTGGCGCTACTTATGTCGGCGAATGGAAGAACGGCGGCCGTCATGGCCAGGGCGTGCTGGTGGCCAAGAAGGGCGACAAGTACGACCCGCAGGCGAATTTCAACAAGCCGTGGAGCCGCAATACGCCGTTCGCCATGCTGGTCAACATGGCCGAAGGTGATCGCTACGAGGGCGAGTGGAAGGACAACCGCCGCCAGGGCCAGGGCGTGTACCAGTTCTCCAACGGCGACCGCTACATCGGCGAGTTCCGCGAAGATCGCTTCGAGGGGCAGGCGAAGTTCTTCTATGCCAACGGCGCCACGCCGGTGTCCGGCACCTGGACCAACAACAAGTTCGTGGCGGCCGCGGCCCAACCAGCCACGTCACCCGATGGTGTTGCCCAACTCGGCAACACCACCTGGAACGGGAGGATCTCGATGAAGGTCGGCGCTGAGGAGGTCAAGTTCGTAGGGCAGGTGAAGTTCATGCCCGGTGGTGAATTCAAGATCATGGGCGGTCAAGTGTCGAATGCCCAAGGCGAAACCCATAGCCTCGAGGACCCGCGCGAACGCGAATTGCCCATTGCATGGGGCTGGCGACAGCAGGGCAGCAAGGTATGGATCGGTCAGTACGCCAACAAGCAGGGCGATCTGGATCAGGCCAACGTGTTGACTGCGACGCTGAGTGGCGCCAACCTCGTCGTCGATCTGGACGGTGCCCGCCTGGATGTATTCAAGGACGGGCCGTTCTACGGCGCGGGAATCAAGGGAACGTTCGTCAAGGCGAAATGAATGCACTCGGATCAATCATCGACCTCTGAAGATCGGCTTCCAGAGCCGGTCTTCGGGCTTCCACCGAGCTGTCGCGGTGCCAGCTCGTGCCAGGCGCAGTCCAGAAGGCCTGCATCTGGATACTCGGTCACGCGATGTTTGATTTCATCCAGGGTAGCGCTGATCAAGTCCTGAAAATGAGATCGCCTCGACAAGCGTCCCTCTGAGGTGGGGGATATGAACAGTATTCCGCCGTCATGTGGCCAGCCCGGCCATGAAGGCGGAGCCGACTAGCGGCATAATGTTCGCGAAAGGAGCCATCATGAGTACCCGCCCCGATTCCGTTCTGCTGGTCGACGACGACCCCATGGTTCGCATGCTGGTCAAGTCGGCCCTCGTGCAACGTGGGCTCGACGTGACCGACGTGGCCGGGGGCAGAGACGCGCTGGCCAGTTTCCGTCAGCACCGCCCCGACATCGTCCTGCTGGACGCCATGATGCCGGAGATGGACGGCTTCCAGACCTGTCGCGAATTGCGTGCGCTGCCGGATGGAGAACATGTGCCGGTGATCATGCTCACCGGCCTGGACGACGAGCAGTCCATTGCCCGCGCCTACGAGTCGGGCGCCACGGACTTCTTCATCAAATCGCCGCTGATGGCGCTGCTGACCGAGCGCATCCGCTACCTGCTGCGCACCGCGCGCATGCGCGAGGAACTGGTCATCGGCCGTGCCAAGCTGGCCAAGGCGCAGCGCATCGCGCGGCTGGGCAGCTGGGAGTGGGATCTGCCGCGGCGCACCGTGGTGGCCTCCGAGGAATGCTACCGTCTGATCGGCCTGCCGTTCGCAGAGGAGGATTTCCCGGAAGAGAAATTCTTCACGGCGTTCTTTCCCGACGGCGTCGACGCGTTCCGCTTCGAGGTGCTGGCTGGACTGAAGATTGTTCGCAGCCATAGTCTGCACGGCCAGGCGCGCATCCCGGAAGGCACGCGCACCATCGATATCGAAGTCGAGGCCGAACGCGACGAGGCGGCGCACGTGGTGCGCATCATCGGCACCATCCAGGACGTCACCGAACGCCGCCAGGCCGAAGAGCATGTGCGGCGTCTGGCCAACTACGACTCATTGACCGGGCTGGCCAACCGCAGCCTGTTCCGGTCGCGTTTCGAAGAGGGCATCACCAAGGCGCGGCGCAACAATGAGCAACTGGCGGTGTTGTGCATCGGCCTGGACCGCTTCAAGGTCATCAACGACACGCTCGGCCGCGCCGCCGGCGACGCGCTGTTGCTTGAAATCGCCACGCGGCTCAATCGATCGGTGCGCAGTCGCGACGCCATGGCGCGCACGGTGCGTGACGGCGAGAACGCCGCCGTGGCGCGGCTGGGTGGCGACGAATTCATTGTGCTGCTGTCCGATCTGGCCGCGCCGGGCGATGCCGGGCGCGTGGCCGATCGCATCCTCGACGCGCTGAAGAGGCCCGTCGTCATCGACGGTCAGGAGTGCTGGGTCGGGGCCAGCATCGGCATTGCGTCCTTTCCGGACGACGGCGATAGCGCCGAAATGCTGCTGGCACGCGCCGATGCCGCCATGTACGAGGCCAAGACGGCCGGACGCGGCGTGTGGCGTGCCTACCAGCCATCGCTGGTCAATCCGAACATGGAAACGCTGCGCCTCGAAGGCGATCTGCGCAAGGCCGTGCAACGCGGCGAGCTGCGCCTGTATTGGCAGCCCATCGTCGACATTTCCACCGGCAAGATTGCCGGCTGCGAAGCGCTGATGCGCTGGCAGCGCGGCGACAAGCTGGTGTCACCGGCGGAATTCATCCCGCTGGCCGAGGAAACCGGACTCATCATTCCGATGGGCGAGTGGGCGCTGGAAACCGCCTGCACCCAGCTGGCCGAGTGGAACAAGGCCGGACTCGACGGCATCTATGTCGGCGTCAACATCACCAGCAAGCACGTGCAGCAGCGCGACCTCCTGAAGGTCATCAAGCAGGTGCTGGCGGCCAGCCATCTGCCGGCGGACCGGCTGGTGGTCGAAATCACCGAAACCGGCCTGATGGATTTCATCGATTCCACGCTGCGCACGCTGACCTCGCTGCGCGAACTCGGCGTGCGCATCGCCATCGATGATTTCGGCACCGGTTATTCGTCGCTGTCCTACCTGAAGCGCCTGCCCATCAGCACGCTGAAGATCGACCGCGCCTTCGTCAAGGAGGTGGATCACGACATGGACGATGCGGCCATCGTGTCGGCGGTGTCCGGCATTGCGCGTTCGCTGTCGCTGTCCGTGGTGGCCGAGGGCGTGGAGACCGTGGAGCAGAGCGCCGTGCTGTTCGAGCACGGCGTCAAGCTCATGCAGGGCTATTACTACAGCCGGCCGGTGCCCGCCGTGGATTTCGAGAAACTGCTGCGCGCCACCAGCGGAGCGGCCTGCCGCGCCGACTGGATCGCTTCCGGTCGCGGCCTCCAGTCCGGCATCGCATGAGCCGTTAAAGCAGGTAAACCCTGCCCAGGGGCCGGCTCGGGAACCCGCTTGGAATCGGGTTTGGAAACTTGGTAGCGGCCGATGCATCAGGCCGCGGCAATGGCCAGATATGCCAGCAGGCGGGCGTGTTCGCGGTCGAAGTCGGCCATGCTGGCCGTGACCAGTGCCATGTCGCCGGACTTGCCGGCCTGCTCGATGCGTTCCGAGCGTTCCGCCACCGGGCCTGCGCCCATCATGCGCGCCGCGCCCTTGACGCGATGCGCTGCCTTGGAGACGGCGTCCGGATTGCCTTGTGCCACGGCGGCACGGAGGGCGTTGGCGTCGTCGCGCGTGGCCGACAGGAACTGCGCCATGAGGTCGCGCTCGACGGACTTGTCGCCGCCGGTGAATTGCGCGAGCGAGGATGGATCGAGGGGTTGCGTCATGTTGTTGTCTCCGTGTGGAGCGGATGCCGGGTCGGTATTGTCCGCCGGGCCCCGAATTCGGGAGGCGGTGAAGTTGACACGTCTGGCTGCGCTATGGCATTCGATGCCGATGCCGATGCCGATGCCGATGTCGATGCCGTCAACGGCTCGTGGTCGGTGGCCCAACGCTCCAGCGTATCGCGCAATGGGGCGATGCCGACCGGCTTGAGAAGATAGTCGTCCATGCCGGCTGCAAAGTACATTTCGGCGTCGCCGGCCAGCTGGAAGCCGTCCATGTTCGGCATGTGGCAATCGGTCAGCACTATGGCGTAGCGCCTGCTACCGCCGCGTAGTCGAGCACGTTGAGACCGGCCCCTGAGGTTGGGAAATTTTGCATGAACGCCCCCATGGTAAGGAGTTCAAGAAAGAGCATCGTGCGGAACAGGGAGGTCAATCGCGGTTAGTTCCGCAAAACGGCCGGGTGTTGCGAACCGGCCGCCGGGGCAGGAATGAGCTACAGCCCCAGCTGCGCCTTGGCAAGGATGTTGTGCTGCACTTCGGTGGTGCCGCCGTAGATGGTCGTGGCGCGGCCGAAGAAGTAGTTTGGCGCCGCCATGGCGGCCCAGTCCGGCCCGATCGCCGGTTCCTTGTCGCTGTGGAGCAGTTCCGTCTGGCGCGGAAAGATGTGCGGCCCGGCCACCTCCAGCAGCGCCTCGTTGGTGAGTTGCTGCAGTTCCGATCCCTTCAGTTTCAGGACCGGCCCCATCACCCCCGCGTCGCCCTTGCCGCTGCGCATGGCCGCGACCAGGCGCATGTTGGTCATTTCCAGCGCCTTCAGCTCCACCTCGATGGCGGCGAGCTTTTCGCGAAAGCGCACGTTCTCGGACAACGGCCGCCCGCCGTCGTCGACCTGCTGCGCAAAATGCTTGGCGGACGCGATGCGGCCCTTGGACAGTCCGACGCGCGCCACGCCGACGCGCTCGTTGCCGAGCAGGAACTTGGCGTAATTCCAGCCCTTGTTCTCCTCGCCGATGATGTTCGACACCGGCACACGCACGTTGTCGAAGAACACTTCGTTGGTGTAGTGGTCGCCGTCGAGGGTGATGATGGGGCGCACCTCGATGCCGGGCGTTTTCATGTCGATCAGCAGGTAGGTGATGCCCTTCTGCTTCTTGGCGTCCGGGTCGGTGCGCACCAGGCCGAACATCCAGTTCGAGCGGTGCGCCTGCGAGGTCCACACCTTCTGGCCGTTGATGACGTAGTGGTCGCCGTCGCGCACCGCGCGCATCTTCAGCGCGGCGAGGTCGGAGCCGGCGCCCGGTTCGGAAAAGCCCTGGCAGAACCAGTGCTCGAGGCGGCGGATCTTCGGCAGGAAGAACTTCTTCTGCTCTTCGGTGCCGAAGGCGATGATCACCGGCCCGACCAGGTTGATGTTCTGGCCGAGCGGGTCCGGCGCATGCGCCATCTGCAGTTCTTCCTTGAAGATGTAGTGCTGTACCGGACTCCAGTTGGTGCCGCCCCACTCGGGCGTCCACTGCGGCGCCACCCAGCCCTTGTCGTCGAGGATGCAGTGCCAGCGGTGCAGATCCTCTGTCGAATAGCGGCGGCCCAGCGCCATGCGATGGTGGATGTCCTGGGGCAGGTTGTCGCGGAAAAAGGTCCGTACCTCGTCGCGGAAGGCAATGTCTTCCGCCGTCATGCGCATGTCCATCGTGAACTCTCCAGCAGGATTGGTGCGGCGTCGCGGCAGGCGGGCCCGCGAAGTCAGAACTGAATTAAGGATACTCAATTTCCGTGCCCTTTGCAGAGCCGGATGCCCCCGCGCCCTGATTGGTCGAACCATTTCGCTGCATTGTAACGCGGGGCGCCGCGCGTCCGCGGGGTGGGCGACGGCCGGTTCCCGCGCATCCGGCGTCGGCCGGGCGAGGGCTTCCCTTACAATGGACCGGTTGTTCCTACATACACACCACCCAGTCGGGAGAACGGCAATGGCCAAACTATCGAGCCCGGTGCTGCGCTACGAGAAGCGCGACCGCAAGGCTTACCTCATCCTCAATCGCCCCGAGGCCATGAATGCGCTCAGCACCGAGCTTTCTGCGGCGGTCAGCGACGCGGCGCGCGACGCCGACCGTGACAGCGACATCCTGGTGGTGATCGTGATCGGCGAGGGCGGACGGGCGTTCTCGGCCGGCGCCGACCTCAAGGAAATGACGCGCATCGACGGCGAGGGCAAGGCCGACCGCTTTGCCGGGTTGCTGCACACCGACGGCATCGCCGAATGCAGCAAGCCGGTGATCGCGGCCATCGACGGGTATTGCCTCGCGGGCGGCCTGGAACTCGCCCTGCGCTGCGACATCCGCGTCGCCACCGCCAAGTCGACCTTCGGCCTGCCCGAACCCCGCCGCAGCCTGCTGGCCGGTTACGGCCTGCACAATCTGTCGCGCATGGTGCCCTTGGGCGAAGCGCTGCATATGCAACTCACCGGCTCGTCGATCGACTCGCAGCGCGCCTACGACATCGGCCTGATCCAGCAGCGAGTTCCGGATCGCGACGCGCTGCTGGCCGCGGTCGAGCACATGGCCGAGGAAATCAAGCTGTGCGCACCCTTGGCGGTGAAGGCCATCAAGAAAATCGTCACGACCGGCCGCAACCTGCCGGTGGAATATTCGCAGAAGCTCGGTGTGCCGATCGAGCAGTCGGTGTACGCATCCGAGGACCGCATCGAAGGGCCGAAGGCCTTCGCCGAGAAGCGCAAGCCGGTGTGGAAGATGAAGTAGGTCGTTGCGCCGGACGCCCTGTTCGGCGACACGCTCGCATTCACGTCAGACGGGAGCTATCCAATGGACTATCAGACCATCAAGGTCAGCATCGATGCCGGCGTGGCCACGCTGCTGCTCAACCGGCCGGATCGCGCCAACAGCATGAACCAGCCCATGTGGGACGAACTGCCGCGCGCTTTCGATGCGCTGGACAAGCAGCCGGAGGTGAGGGTGGTGGTGCTCACCGGCGCCGGCGAACACTTCTGCGCCGGCATCGACATCACCATGCTGGCCGAACTGCAACGGACAACGGGCGCCGACGATCCCTGCGCCGGTCGCGCGCGCGAGAATCTGCGCAACTGGATTCTGAAGATGCAGGATACGGTCAACGCGCTTGAGCGATGCCGCAAGCCGGTGATCGCCGCCATTCATGGCGCCTGCATGGGGGCCGGTGTGGACCTCATCACCGCCTGCGACCTGCGCTACTGCGCCGAGGGCGTGCGCATCGCGGTCAAGGAAATCGACATGGGCCTGGTGGCCGACGTGGGCGTGCTGCAGCGCCTGCCCAAGCTGGTGGGCGAAGGCGTGACGCGCGACATGGCCTATACCGGTCGTGAAGTGGGTGCCAAGGAGGCCGAGCGCAACGGCCTGGTCAATCGCGCCTACCCCACGCACGCCAAGATGATGAAGGCGGTCACCGAACTGGCGCGCAAGCTGGCCGCCAAGTCGCCGCTGGCCCTGCGCGGCACCAAGCACGTCATCACCCACGGGCGTGACCATTCCGTGGCCGAGAGCATGGAATATGTGGCGTTGTGGAATGCCGCCATGCTGATGTCGGAGGATCTCGCCGAGGCGGTGATGGCTTTCCAGAAGAAGCGCCCGCCGACATTCCGTGATTGAGGTCGGTCCACCGCGCTGCGGTTGACGGGCGGTTTCGAACCATGCGGCATCGAGTAGCGCCGCACCAACAGGTTTTTCATTGAGGAGATGTCACGTGAAACTGGGACTGGTCGTTGGTTATTCTGGTGCGAATCTGAAACTGCCCATGGAGCAGATTCTCGAGGCGGAAAAACTCGGTTACGACAGCGTCTGGACGGCCGAGGCCTGGGGTTCGGATGCCGTGTCGCCGGCCGCCTGGATCCTGGCGCTCACCCAGCGCATCAAGGTCGGCACCGCCATCATGCAGATGCCGGCGCGCACGCCGACGTGCACCGCGATGACGGCGATGACGCTGGACACCATGTCCGGCGGCCGATTCCTGCTCGGCATCGGACCGTCGGGGCCGCAGGTGGCCGAGGGCTGGTACGGCGAGCTGTACGGCAAACCCATGACGCGCACCCGTGAATACATCGAGATCATGCGCAAGATCTGGGCGCGCAAGGAACCGCTCGTTCATCAGGGCGAGTACTACTCCATTCCCTATAACGGTCCGGACGCCTCGGGGCTGGGCAAGCCGCTGAAAAGCATCCTGCACGGCAATCCGAACATCCCGATCTACTCCGCGGCCATCACCCCGGGCGGGTTGCGCACGGCGGCGGAACTGGCTGACGGCGTGTTCCCGGTGTGGATGAGCCCGCACAAGTGGGATGCGGTCGGCCAGTACGTCGAGGAAGGCTTCGCCAAGAGCGGCGGCACGCGCAGCCTGGACAATTTCGATATCGCCCCCTTTGTGCAGGTGTGCATGGGCGACGACGTGGCGACATGCCGCCTGCCGGTCAAGGAAATGATGGCTCTGTACATCGGCGGCATGGGCGCCAGATCGAAGAATTTCTACAACGACTACGCCAAGCGCCTCGGATATGGCGACGCGGCGGTGAAGATCCAGGACCTGTTTCTGTCCGGCAAGAAGGCCGAGGCAGTCGCGGCGGTTCCCGATGCACTGGTCGACGAGTGCGCGCTGGTCGGTCCGGCGGCGCGCATCCGCGAGCAGTTGCAGGCCTGGAAGGAAATCGGCCGTCAGAAGCGCATCGGCAGCTTGATCATCAGCAGCAAGGCAACGAC